>JBDNFT010000001.1:0-5509 GCA_041689695.1 Planctomycetaceae bacterium
CGCTCGGCAGGAAAGGAAATCCCATCGGCGAGTTCGCACTCCGCCCGCCAGATGACCATCAACCATGCGGAAGGATGCAGATCTGAGGACAGATCTGCCTACGTCGTGTATTCCGAATTCAGCCGCACGTATTCCTGAGTCAGGTCAGACGTCCAGAAGCGGACGGCTTCATTTCCGGAACAGCGGCCGCCGGAGACTGAGAGCTCCAGATGGACGTCGCGGTTGGATTTGAGCTGCTTTGAAAGTGCGATCGCATCAAATGGCACCGGTGTGCCTGCGCGGTAGACTTCGATGCCGTTGATGTGCAGTGAGACATAGGCTGTGTCAAAATCCACATTGGCGTAACCGGCGGCGGAGACGATGCGGCCCCAGTTTGGGTCGCCGCCAGCGACTGCTGTTTTTACCAACGCGCTGTCAGCGATTTCTTTGGCCATGCGATAGGCTGCATCACGAGTTTCCAGACCATTCACATCGATCGTGATAAAATGATCGGCACCTTCGGCGTCGCGGATAATATCAGTCGCCAGCTTCTGGCAGACATGTTGAATCGCTTCGCGGACTTTCGCAAAATCATTTTCCGAGAGTGTCCCGCCAGACGCTCCGTTGGCCAGCAACAAAACGGTGTCGCTCGTGCTCATGTGACCGTCAACACTAATGCAGTTGAACGTGCGATCAACGCCGAATCGCAATGCGGAATCACACTGGTCTGTGGTCAGTTGGGCGTCCGTCATTACGACGGAAAGCATCGTCGCCATGTTCGGTGCGATCATCGCCGCGCCTTTGCAGACGCCTGCAACTCGCAAGCTGCCGCCGGCAACCGCGACATCAACGGACGTTAGTTTCGGAAACGTATCTGTCGTCATCATGGCAGTCGCTGCGTCCAGCAGATGCATGTCTGAGTTGCCGAGCGATTGAACGCCGTGGGGAATCCCTTTCAGGATGAGAAGCATTGGCAATGGTACGCCGATCACACCTGTCGAGCACACACAGACAGATTCCGCACTGCAGCCAATCTGTTCGGCAAATGCTGCTGTCATGATCTTCGCGTCGCGAATGCCGGGTTCACCGGTTGCAGCATTTGAGTTTCCTGAATTAATAATCACGGCTCGAGCGGTTGTGGATGGCACACGTTGCTTTGAAACAATCACCGGCGCACCGCAAACTTTGTTCGTCGTAAATACGCCAGCGGCTGTGGCATCACGATCTGAAACAAATAAAGCCAAGTCGGATTTTCCGCTGACCTTAATTCCACAGATTGTGCCTGAAGCCTGGAAACCAACGGGAAGCTGGGCTGTCGACGGAGCACGAGTACTCATGTACGATTGTTTCCTGTAATTTACAACGTGTAATTCATGATCACTGGTTCGCCGGTTTCGGGTTTGGGACTCCAGTTCACGTCGAATCGTAACACTTTCGATGTCGTTCTGCTGCCCTCCGGCATTTGCAGCACGAGGAGTGCGTAAGATGGCGTTTCACCATTTGTCGATTGAGTATCAACGCACGGCAAAGTGATGGTCGATTGGTCGATGTGTTGGTACGTTACAAGGATCGTGCGAGGCTGGCCGTCAATTTCGCCAGTGAGTTCTGCGCATCGCAGATCGGGGAACTCGCGCACAAAGACCAGTTCCGTAAAACCTCGTTCTGAAAGTTCTTTCTCAACCAGGGAACAGCAGCTTTTCCAATCGTCGTGGGGCAGTACTTCCGTTGCTGCTGCGGACTTCACGAGATCGCTGAAAACATCAATCGCCGGAATGACAATGTTGCTATCCAGTTCCTGGGCTTTTGACAGGTCTTCCGCCGCCAATGTTTTTTTACCGTTGCGATAGTTCACGACGCCACGATTCATCCATGCTTTGGCGAAGTCCGGGTCCAGCTCAATCGCTTTGGAATAGTCACTTTCCGCTTCCGTCAGTGAGTTCATGGCAAGATGGACATTGCCTCGTTGAAACCACGAAGACGCATCATCGGGGTACAGTCTGATTGCTTTATTATAGTCATCGAGAGCACCTGGATAGTCCTGTTGGTCGAAGCGGCAGAGACCTCGGTTTCGATATCCCAGGAAATCTTCACGATCCAGATCGACAAGTTCTGTGAATGCTGCAACTGCCTCGTCGATCCGCTTGAGTTTTGCGAGTTGTACGGCTTTATTGTTTAACGCATCTGTTCGAAATTCATCCAGTTTCAGGCAAGCGTCGTAGTCCGCGAGTGCCTTCTCTGGAAGTTCGAGATTTTCATAGGCGACCCCACGCTGAAAGAATGCTTCCGAGTTCTGAGGTGTTGCTTCAATCACACGGTCAAGTAGCGGAATTGCGTTGGCTGTCTGGTCTTGTGCCATCAAAATTCTTGCGCGTTCGAGCATGACTTCCGGGGAATCCGGGCTTCGCGCACAGCCAGTCATCACAAACGCCAGACATATCGCTGATGTCAAATAAATTCCAGAGACGGATTGCGGGTGAAGATTCATAGCAGGCTGTCTTGCAAAGGCGTTTGGTGTGAAGGATCTACTGGACAGGGTGTTTCCGCCTTAGGCAATCAGAGTTTCCAGAGCGTTGCGGATTTCGCGGAGCGATACCGGCAACATGCAGCATGCCACATTTGGCATGGAATTCAAGTGCGGGATGAGTGATGCCTGACTTGGTGTTAACAGGATCAGTAATGGCATATTCCCATAGTCGATCAGATCGCAGGCCAGAGTCAACGGATCGGTTCCAAAATATCCACTGCCGTGTACAACGACTGCAGAATACGGCTGACGATTCAGCAGATGCATTGCTCGTTCGCCATTATCGACGGCGCGACAATCCAATCCGTGACCTCGAAAATGCTCTCGCAGGGCAGTGCGATGCTGGCCATCAATCGCAATCACCAGAACACTGCCAATCGGCGTCGGCATAGAAACTGGGTGGACCCGTTGCGGGACATACGGAGTTTCTAACGTCAATGCGGTCACGGCAAGCCGTGACGTGATTTCTGGTTGCAAATCATCAATGTTCAACGCGTTGTGTGGCATTGTTAAAGGCTGGTCATCGACAACTCTTCCGATAGAAGCAGCAGCCGTGCGTGGGGCAAAATGGTTTTTTAGCCAAGAAAGTCGAGACCGCCAGATCTCCGGATCAGCAAACGAAAGATAGGCGAATGTCATGATCAGTCCGAATGTCCACATTCCCAGGAAGGCACCGATGCCAAAATGCATCCCCGTCCCCATCGCCAGCACCAAAGGCCGCAGTCGATGATTCCAGACCAGCACAATAAACGATGTCTCCCACGCGATCGTAATGTGCGCGATCAAAAACGGAAGCCATGGCATCCATGCCATCCATGTGAGGTCAAGCGTCTGATATTCCTGATTCGCGATGACATTCCACATCGCTTCGCCCGTCCACCAGGTTGGACCCTTCAGCTTCGAAAACCCCGCCCAGAAATAGATCGCACACAAGTGCAGTTGTATCAAGCGGCTGGCCATGCGAGCCGACGCATATCGAACCGGTGCAGAGTCCATGGCCATGCCTTTTCTGCGGCACCACCATTTGCGGATAAAATTGTCTGCTGAAACAGCAGCGCCGCTGGGGGCCATCGCCAGATAAAGGCACATCACGCCAAGAATCTGGTCAAATCCGAAATTCGCAACGGGCACGCGTTGCGAATAAGAAATTGTAATCAGAAATGACAGTATTGATGTCACTCGCGTGGCGGCACCGATGCAAAACATGGCTGCAATGACCAGACAGACAATATGCGCGGGCCATAAATACTGATCGTCCAGCCAGAACCAGAATGAAAACACAAAGCGTGATTCATACACTCGCTTTACGGCTTCAAGCGGTTGAACTCCATGATGTCCGAAGAATGTTTCCAGTTGCAACGACCATATGACAAGATTGTAAAACAGCAACCAGCCTGTCAGCAAACGCATCAACCCCAACATCAAGGGGTCGAGTGGTTCAAACCAGAAACGATGCCATGCTGCACCGACCTGGTCTGCCATGTTTCGGATTGAATCGAGTATGCTCAGCAGTCGATTTGAACGAAAGTTTTCGGTCATCGAAGCATCCTCTCAGAAGTTTTGAGCCACTGAGGAATCCGATTCATCCGGGATTTCGGAGAAGTCAAATTCACCCAGAGGCTCATACTGAAAGGTATCAGGATCGTCGAGTTTTCCGCCGGCCTGAAGACGAAGAATTGATGACGGCTCATGGCTGACTCGTGTCAGAGAAATCTGTTCGCCGCCAAATTGACTTGTGAAGTGCCGACCATACGCTTTCAGCATTTCTTTCTGAGTCTCATCATCAAAGGCCCAGACGTTTTCCGCCAACATGAAGTAGCGATGGTAGAGCAATCGCGGTCGAATGGCGACATCCGGAAATCGCCCGACGACAGGTGCTTCGCCCTTGCGCCGAATTTCCCATCCAATCAGAGTGCTGGGACCAGGATCCGGCGCGAAAAAGTGATAGCCATGATTCAGGAACAGAGCCTCGTTGTAAGGCAGCGCTATCTCATATCCGTCCTCAAGCAACGGCGACGAAGGCGGCATCGCGGCCGGTGAGATAAAGACTGCGAAGACGTGAAACATGAGCCACAAACTGAGCAACATGTAGCCGATCTTGCGAAATAGTTTTAGCGTTCCACCAACCATCGGCGCGGTTCACGACCTGAAACCAAATTGCTCGGCAATCGCGTCATCATGTCGCGAGCGGCAATCAAATAGGGAACGACATCCGTGGCCAATCATTTGTACTGGCGGAATGCAAAGAAACGCCAGTGGTAATCCAGAATTACTGGCGACCAGTTGACGTTTCTTGAATTCCATTCTCACTGCACTGCCTCGTCTACGAGGCTGCAATGCCAACTACCATGCGGAAGAACCGCCAGATGACATCGAACCGTAAGAGCCAGCCGTTCCATGTGAACCAGCCGTTCCATGTGAACCAGCCGATCCGTGTGAACCAGCCGATCCGTGTGAACCACGATGTGCGCGAGGTGTTCTCGGTGGACGAACTCGACCGCCAGAAGATCCGCCAGCCGAACCACCGCTTGAAGCGGATGATTCGTATGATCCTGTTGATCCACCGGATGACAATGAGCCTGTTGAGCCGTGTGACGCAGCCGCGCGGCGTGCTCTGCGCGCTCCGTGTGAACCGCTTGATGCTGAGTCTCCGGAAGACTCATAAGATCCACCCGAGCTGCCATGTGAACCGTAAGAGCCGCCGAACAGGCCAGCTTCAGACAGGTTTCCGAAAGCCATCATTCCAGCCAAAGCACCTAAACATACGAAACGAGCAAACTTCATTACAAACCTCCCATTTGTTTAATTTGTACCCCTAGAACAGCGCAGACAACGCAATTACACAAGGCGGGGCAATATGTAACGATAAAGGAGATTGCGATGGCTGTCAAATCAAGTGCTTGAGGTAATTTTGAGAGTTCCGTTTAAAGGACTGCGTCGGATCGTTACACCAAAACACATGAATTCATCTGTACAGGCTATTGGTGGTAGTGGCTCTGTTCGAAA
>JBDNFT010000002.1:0-4608 GCA_041689695.1 Planctomycetaceae bacterium
CAGGCTCGCGAAGCCGCCCGTCGCACGCAATGCAAAAACAGTTTGAAACAACTCGTGCTGGCGATGCATAACTACGCTGATCTCTATCAGGAGCAGTTTGTTCCGTATGTGGTTGAGGACCAACAGAACCTGACCTATCAGCAGACATTTTCCGGCAGCCCAGGTTCGGCACGATATTGGTTCGGGACAGTGAACTACAATGAGCCCGATCCGAAGAAGCAACTGGATTTCTCCAATGGAGCTTTAAGTCCTTTTATGGAAACGAACTATGCTTCGTTTCAGTGCCCCAACTTTGGTGCAGAGCAAATGGATGCGGTACGATTCGGCAGGCCTTCGACAGGATTCGGTTACAATGGATACTATCTGTCACGCGCTGCCGGCATTGAATGGCTGGCACCTACGTACGACGCTCAATTCAGTTCGAAGCCGTTGTGTCGCCGCTTCCGCGATGTGCCTGAATCCGGTCGAACCGTCGTCTTTGCTGACAGCGCGGCAGTGAAGCTGGCGACATTTTCTCCTCCATCATACAGCTTTGAAGAAAATTGGTTCCTTGATCCACCCAGCCAAAACTATCCGAATGTTCACTTCAGGCATTTGGATGCAGCCAATGTGGCTTTCCTGGACGGGCATGTCGAGAGCTTTTCATACGCAACTTACGTGGAGGTTCCGGGCGACAATTATTTGTCTGCCGACCAAGTCAAACTGATGGAAAAGAAACGATTGGGATTCGTTTCCGGGGGTAGTCTCGATAATCCACTGAAGCGTGATGAAATGTATGACTTGAAGTAAGGACGTCTAAGTCGCGGATCTTTGACATTGTCCGACTTCGCTCGTATCATCGCGACGCGGAATGGCGGGACGCCGGGGTTTTCGGCAGAAAGTTTCCTGTCCCTTCTCGCCCGGGATCGGGCGAGTAGGTGGCCGGAGGCCGGATGAGTCGCAAGACAATCGACAGCCCCCATTTCCTGATCGCGCGAATTGTAACTCGAGGCACCTTGACATGTATCAGATTGGGCTCCATCGTGGCTCGCAAATTTCCGTGGCTTTTCTGATCTCCTGCATCTGCCTCACGACGACACACGTGCGCGGGGAAGACACGGAACCGGGGACTCAGCAATTTGCCGTCGCCGTGGGTTTCCAGAATCAGAAACTGTACGACTCTGCCATTGATGAATGGAAAACATTCCTGCAGAAGTTTCCTACAGACACGCGCGTCGATAAAGCGACGCACTATCTGGGAACATGTCAGCTTCAGGCCAAACAATTTCCAGCAGCGGCCGCGACCTTTGAATCCGTCATTCAGAAGTATCCCAAATTCGAACTGCTGGATCAGACGATTTTGAATCTTGGCACCGCATGGTACACGCTGGCACAGGAATCAAAAACCCCCGAAGACTACGCAAAAGCCGAAGCCACGTTTGCTCGACTGCCAACCGAATTTCCCAAGAGTCCCTATGCCGGACGAGCACTCTATTATCGCGGTGAGAGTCAGTATCAACAAAAAAAGCTGGATGACGCAGCGGCCAGTTACTCCGCATTGGCGGCAAATTATGGCAGCGACGAACTGTTGCCAGACGCTACGTATGCTCTGGGCGTCTGCCAGGAGACGTTAAAGAAAACAGACGAAGCACTCGCAACATTCACGTCTTTTGAAGCAAAGTTTCCCAAGCACGCATTGTTGACAGAAGTCAAAATGCGTCGTGCGGAATTGCTGTTTAACGGCGGCAAGTTTGATCAGGCGGAGCGACTGTTTGCTCAGGTCAGCAGCGTCAAGGAATTTCCGCTGGCGGACACTGCGATGCTGCGACAGGCTCGCTGTCTTTACGAACAGAAGAAGTACGAAGAAGCCGGAGCTCTTTACTGGAATGTGCCTCGCACGTTCACCAGCTCGAAACATTATGACACTTCAGTCCTCGCGGGAGCCAAGTGTTATTATCTGGTCGGCAAATACGCTTTCGCGAGGTCCGGTCTGGAGAACGTTGCCAAACGTGATGTGCCCGAAGCCGCAGAAGCCAGCCAGTGGATCGGCCGTGCGTTGCTGAAGGAAAAGAATCCAACGGAGGCGTTGAAAATTCTTGACGCCGCGATCGCAAAACATGGGAACAGTCCAGCGTTGTCACAACTGGTGCTGGCTCGGATCGATTCTTTGTACGAGATTCCTGATCGCCGAGCGGAAACTGTGCCTTTGTACGCTGAGTTCTCTCAGAAGTATCCAAAAGATGAACTGGCATCGCAGGCACAATACATGTCCGCCCTGACGGCGTTGGAGCTTGATAACCCTGCCGCAGCAAAAGCGAATTCGGATACGTTTGCTGTGAAGTTCCCGAACGATCCGCTGCTGCCGGACGTTCTGTTCATCGGAGCCGAAGCACGCCTGTTGCTGCGTGAATACGCCGAAGCAGAAAAAACGTATCGCGACTTAATAACACGGGCTCCGCAGCACGCGAATGCTTCGCAGGCTCGTGTGCGGCTGGGACTGGCCATGCAATTGGCAGGACGAAACGCTGACGCTCTGAAGGAACTCGATGCAACACTCGGCAGCCTGACCGATCCGACTCTGAAGAGCGAAGCACTCGCCATCATCGGCCGTTGCCAGGCCGCAGAGAAACAATACGACAAGGCGGCCGCGGCGTACGATCAATCGCTTGCCGCCAAACCAGATCGTCCTCAAACAGACCAAACTTTGCTCGCGTTGTCCGATGCCCTGCGTCGCATGGATCGTGTCGCCGATTCGAATGCGAAGCTGAATCAACTCAAACGCGACTTTGCAAAAAGTCCGCTGGCAGAAGAAGCCACGTTTCGACTTGGTGAAGCAGCCTATGCAGCCGGAGAATTTGACAAAGCGATTGGTCAGTATAATTCCGTTGTCGGAACATGGCCTGAAGGCACGTTTGCGCCACACGCACAGTATGGCATTGGCTGGTCTTATTTCAAGAAGCAGGATTTTGCGAAGTCTGTTGAAGCGATCAGAACTCTGGCCGATCGTTATGCGAAATCTGACCTGGCGGCCAAAGGAATGTACGTCCGTGCGATGGCCGAATATCAACTGGGGCAGTTTCCTGCGGCAGTCGATGACGTAGACGCGTTTTTGAAATCCAATCCTCCGCAAAAGGACGCTCTGGACGCAGAGTACCTGCAGGGGTTGTCGTTTGCCGCTCAGCAGAAATTCAAGGATGCCATTCAAACGTATTCAGGAATCCTGACCAAGGATGGCAAATATCCCGACGCCGACAAAGTCCTGTATGAACTCGGATGGGCTTACTTCGAAGTTCCGCAGATGGCAGAATCCGTTGCCACTTTTCGACGGCTGGGGACCGAGTTCCCAGACAGTCCGCTGGCCCCCGAAAGCTGGTTTCGTGTTGGTGAAGCGCAGTATGAAGCGGGTGAATTCGCTGAAGCTGTGAAAGCATATTCCCAGGCTCAGACGAAAGCTGCGGCCATTGGGAACCTGGATATTGGTGAGAAGGCGGCTCATAAAAACGGTTGGAGTTACCTGAAGGCGAATAATTTTGCCGAAGCTGCAACTGCGTTTGATCTTCAACTGAAGTCCTATCCTGGCGGAGCGTTGGCCGGCGACGCAGAATTTCTGGTTGGCGAGTGCCAGTACAAACAGAAAAAGTTTCAAGAGGCGTTGGCACATTACGCCAAAGTCATCGCCGCCAATCATCCAACATATTCCGCGCTGGCGCTCTTTCGTTCTGGCGAATGTGCAGCAGCGTTGGAACAATGGGCTGATAGTCTAAAGTATCATCAAAAGGCTCTGGACGGGTTTCCGGCGTTCGAACTGAAGCCTGAGGCTCGATATGGCATCGGCTGGGCTTTGCAACAGCAGAACAAACTGGCGGAAGCGATTCCGTACTACGAAAAAGTCACGGAAGAAACTGACACAGAAACAGCCGCCAAGGCAAGGTTCATGATTGGCGAATGCTACTTCGCTCAGAAGAACCACAAGGAAGCCACGAAGCATTTTCTGAAGGCAGCGTTTGCATATGGTCACAAAGAATGGTCTGCGATGGCGTGGTTCGAAGCGGCGCGCTGTTTTGAAGTCCTCAAAGACATAGATCAGGCAAAGAATTGCTATCAGCAGATGATCGATAAGTTTCCAGATCATCCAAAGATTGCCGATGCCAAAAAACGGCTCGGCGAATTGTAGTATTTCTCCATAACTGGCTCGTTCAATCAAGCAATCCACATGAAAACACTCTACTCACTCCTGCTTCCAACGTCCCTGATCGCGGCGATCTGCATTGCGTTCTCATACGCAACATCGACAGTTCGCGCACAGGACGCGGCAGCAGTTGAAACTCCGGTTGAAGCGGCGACGTTGGAATCAGGTCCCGATGCGGCGGCCGCTGCACCTCAGAATACCGAAGAACAGCCGTCTGATGTCGAAAACGAATTGACACGCATGGGCATTCCGCAGCCGTTACCATTCCTCTGGAATCTGGCGGTACAGGGTGGAGTTTTCATGATTCCCATCGCGTTGTGCTCCATCGTCGTCGTTGCATTCGCGATTGAACGACGAACAGGATTAAGAAAGGGTCGCATCATTCCGCGAGGCTTACTGGTTTCATTGCAGAAGCTGAATCAGCAAGGCAACGGCATCGA
>JBDNFT010000003.1:0-1568 GCA_041689695.1 Planctomycetaceae bacterium
GTTGCTTTTTATCAACTGCCGAATGAATCGTGTGTGCCGATTGTAGCGATCTTGCAAGGCTCAGGAAGTCATGAGCATTTTTCGAGAATCTGATCGCCCAGCAACTGCCGCCATGTTTGTGGTTGCGGCGTTGCTTGCGACTGCGCTGCGGGTCGCGGTGATCGACAATGATCTGTGGCTCGATGAAGTCTGGTCTGTGCAACACGCTGCCAGCATTGAATCACCGGCGGATATCTTCGTCAGTCTGCATCATGACAATAATCACCACCTGAACACATTGTGGTTGTGGTTTTGTGGTGCCGATGCCGGGCCGGTTCAACAGCGTTTGCTATCGCTCGTGACTGGTGTTTTCGCCGCAGTCTTCTGGACTTCTGGTGCTCTGGCATCTGATCAGCCGGGTTTCCTGCTTTGGTGTAAGCGAATGCTGCGTTGCCATGCACTCGCCATTGTCTGTCTGGGAGGGATCTATCTGCTTGACGTGCGATATCTGACCTTTGGTGGAGGTCCGCGACTGAACGCGGTGTCAGTTTTCATCAACGCTGTGTCGGTATTTGCCGGAGGGACATTTGACGCGCCTTCACGATTGCTGTATTGCGCAGTTGTTGTAGTGGGTATCATCGCTGGTATGCTCAAAATGGTTCGCAGCGGGCAGGACGAGTGGAAATTCTTCGCATGTCTGTTTGTGTTGTTCCCGCTCTTTCGAGTCGTGTTACTGCCAGCGGGACTGATGTTTGAGCGATATTTTTTGATTCTGTTGGGATTCGCGGCCATCCCAATTTCCGTTGGCGCAATGCAGTTGCTTAACGGACGATATCTTTATCGCGTTGGCTTCGGACTACTGGCGATTCTCTTTCTGTCTGGAAATTTCACGCATAACGCCAGGCTGGTAGAAAACGGTCGCGGCCACTATCAAAAGACGATGGCGATGATTGCAGAGGACTCTCCGGAATCGATTCGCATCTCCAGCGATCACCCGTTTCGCAATCGTTTGCTGATCGAATACTTCGCGGTTCGTTGCTCCACGCCGCGTTCCGTCGAGTACGTCGATTTGGGTGAATGGATCGAGCCGCCTGAATGGATGATTTGTCATCACATTCCTCGCGATGCCGATCCAGCGTTCAATTTCTTCGAACCCGACGGACAACCTCGGGCGCGTCTCAATGTCAGCGGCTTCACCTATAAGCTGCGATCACTGACGGGCACCGCAGAGCTATCCGGTTGCGAGTGGTTGTGTTACCGACTTGCATCGCCGACGAAAAGCAACGGCGGCATTTAGACTCAACTTGGCTGAATATGACGCATTAGCAATTCCAAACCTGGGCGATCTTGGTTTGGCGAGGAAATCTCAATTCGCACCACGTGAGGTATCACGGCAATCTTTCGGTCGTTCGAGGATCATTGTATATTTACGACCTGCGAAATATTGAAGCCACAAACTTTGTGAGTGGAATGCGTCAATGATCCCAGTGAACAAGTCTCCGTACGTATTTCGCACAACGGCGACTCATGGTTTTGTTCAACGAAAACAATCGAAGAAAGTTTTTTTCAGGCCCGAATGGGCCGACACA
>JBDNFT010000004.1:0-2816 GCA_041689695.1 Planctomycetaceae bacterium
AGGCTGCAGTGAACAGCACCGACAACGCAGGTACACAGATGGCAATGCCGAGAACTGGAAATCCACACCCAACAGCGATCAGTAGTCCCGTCTTCATCGTCGCTCCAGGCCCTCTTGTTCGGTTGTATCAATGCAGAATGACAGCCATTCCGTGCATCACTTACCTTCCGCTCGTCAGCCCCACCTTCTGGCGGGCCACGACAGCAATAGAGTGAACCAGTCAACCAGAAAATAGACCGTCACGATAAGACACACAATGGATGCTGCTCTTGTAAGCCCGAAAGAATGACGCATAGCATTCAGTGAGAAGAGCAGACTGGTGCCGAGAAAGGCCAAAAGCAAGATGAGTTCAGCCTGAGACCTTCTCAAAACAAGAAAACACATCGCTTGAACGCATTGCTGAACAGGCCGCGTGGCCGTTACACGACACTGACTGCCACGCCGGTATTACACAGCGGGCGGAGTTCCCGGTCAAGAGGGCAGACCTCAGCCGTCGTAAATCAGGCGGCCTCCTGCAGGGAGGCCAGTGGAGCCCGTCAGTCGAGGATGTGGGCAGGAGACCCGACAGAAAGTTGCGTGATCCCCGCGAGTCGGCGTGATTCGCAACTCCATCGTACCGGCAAGCTGACGCATGCCGCTCACCAGGATTTAGATTTCGCCTTCCGTGAGTAGAAATCTCTGCTGATTCCATGCAGACTACGGAGCCCCACGGTCGCGTTTCGACGCTCTCACCGCCCTCCGGAGAATGAATATGTTTCGCACGCGTTTGCTACTGCCCACTTTGCTCGCTACTTTCGTATTCGCCGCCATTGACTTCGGAGCCAATGCTCAAGAGTTATCACCGATCGATACTAAGCCGCTCACGATGGAGGGTGATCTCGCGTCGTTGATGGTGGACGGGATCGATCGATTTTTGTTGAGAGAAATCGAGAAGACGGCCGCCACCCGCTCCGAACGATTCAAAGTGGATACAAGTTCGCCGGAAGCGTACGAGGCGTCGCTGAAGCCGCATCGCGAGAAACTGGCGAGGTGTCTTGGGATCCGTGACGCTCGTTTGCCGTTTGATGCACCGGAGATTGTTGTCGGGGTCGGCGGTGATCCGGTGATGGCCCAGTCCGAGAAATTCACGGTGCAGGCAATTCGCTGGCCGGTGCTGAGCGATCCATCGCCACAGGGAGCTGGCCTTCCGTCGATCAATGGCGAAGGACTCTTGTTGACTCCAAAAGGCGACGTGGTCGCCAACATCATCGTGTTGCCTGATGCCGATCAGACGCGGGAGCAGATGTGCGGACTTGCCGAGAGCAACGCGGAAGATTCACAGGTGGCACGCCTGCTGGCGGAATCCGGATACCGCGTTGTGATTCCGGCTTTGATCAGTCGCCACCACGAAAAACGTCTAGGCCGCGCCGACTTGACGAACCGAGAATATCTTCATCGGGCTGCCTTTGAACTGGGCCGAACATTGGCTGGCTATGAAGTTCAGATGTCGCTAAGTATTGTGGATTGGTTCAAGACTGCTTCCCCGGACATGCCGGTTGGAATCTTCGGCTATGGTGAAGGCGGGATGTTGGCTCTTTTCGCTGGCGGCCTCGACACACGCATTGACACTACAGTGGTTGGTGGTTTTTTTGGGCCACGTGACGGCAGTTGGAATGAACCAATCGATCGCAACTTTTCCGGTCTGCTGCAGGACCTTGGGGCTCAGGAACTCGCGATGCTTGTTAGACCGCGATCTTTATTAATCGATAGTTCCCGTGGTCCTGACGTTGAACTTGCAGGAAACGGTGGCGGCCCCGCCGAACTCACATCCCCGAAACCAGCCGCCGCTGCTGCTGAGCTTGAAAAAGTTGCAGAACGTCTGAAAGCTTTGGCCGGGAAACTGAAAGACTCTGAAAAATTTGGTAGCAACCCTGTTTTCGATCAACTGGTGCAATCCCTGAAGGGTTCAGGACAGGATTTTTCAGCCCCGACCAGCGACCTCACAATCAATCAACCGGCCGTGGAGTCCAATCAAAACGGACGTGAAGCACGCCTCCTTAAACAAATCGACCGCCACAACCAGGCGCTGCTTCGTGAAGGCCATTTTGTTCGGCAGCAGTTCATGTCGAAGCTCGATATGACGTCTGTCGAAGCGTATGAAAAGTCCGCAGAGCGCTACCGTGAGATCTTTCGCAAAGAAGTCATCGGAGAATTTGACCAACCGCTGCTGGAGTTTAATGCTCGATCACGCAAGTCATGGGATACGGAGAAGTGGACTGGGCACGAAGTTGTGCTGGATGTCTTTCCGGATGTGTTTGCATATGGAGTGCTGCTGCTTCCGAAAGATTTGAAGCCCGGTGAAAAGAGACCGGTCGTTGTTTGTCAGCATGGCCTGGAAGGACGTCCGACGGATGTATTTCTTGGCGATCATCCGGCCTATCATGACTTCGCAGCGAAACTGTGCGAACAAGGATTCATCACGTTCTCGCCACAGAACCCGTACATCTTTCACGATCGCTTTCGCACACTGCAACGCAAAGCTCAGCCGCTGGGAAAATCGCTCTTCTCCATCATCGTGCCGCAGCATCAGCAGATCGTAAACTGGCTGAAGACGCAGCCGAACGTCGATGGTGATCGCATCGCATTTTACGGTCTGAGCTACGGCGGAAAATCGGCGATGCGAATCCCGGCTCTGGTCACCGACTACTGTCTATCGATTTGTTCAGCCGACTTCAACGAATGGGTGCTGAAGAACGCGAGCACTCGCGAGAGCTTCAGTTACATCTGGACGGGCGAGTACGAAATCTTCGAATGGGATCTCGGCAGCACGTTCAACT
>JBDNFT010000005.1:0-2940 GCA_041689695.1 Planctomycetaceae bacterium
CACGGGTCTCCCGACCCGTCCTACAGTTGAATCCAACCCTCCCCAAATCCCGCCATTCAGAAGAGGCACATAACATGAGTCACTCAATCCTCAGCAAACTCAATCGTCGCACCATCCTGCGTGGAGTTGGAACCGGGTTGGCACTGCCACTGCTGGAATCTATGAGACTACCAGGCGTGCTGGCGGCAACCACAACCGCGCCGACGGCACCGGTCCGTATGGCATGCATCTTCATCGCCAACGGTGCCATCATGGATCAGTGGAAACCAACCGGCGAAGGTAAAGATTATCAACTGTCACCAACGCTCGAACCACTCGCGCCGTTCCGTGAAGACATGACAGTCTTTAGCGGTCTCACACAGCATCACGCGCGAGCCAACGGCGACGGCGGCGGCGATCACGCTCGCAATGCCAGTGCTTATCTCACGGGTGCTCAGCCACGCAAAACTTCCGGGGCAGACATCACAGTCGGGCAGTCCATCGATCAGGCCATCGCGGAAAAAATCGGCAGCCAGACTCGCTTGCCGTCGATTGAACTTGGCATCGATCGCGGTCGCAACGCTGGCAATTGCGATTCCGGTTACAGTTGTGCATACTCGTCAAACATTTCGTGGAAGTCTGCGACGACACCATCTTCAAAAGAAGTGAATCCACGATCGGCGTTTGAGCGTCTGTTCGGCAATCCACAATCGGCTGCCGATATGGAACGTCGCCTCCGCAATCGTCGCAGTATTCTGGACTTCGTCAGCGAAGACGCCAAGCGAGTTCGTCAGGCCGTGAGTGGCGCGGATCAGCGCAAGCTGGATGAATACTTCGAAAGCATCCGCGATATCGAAGCACGCATCTCCCGTGCGAACAGTGCTCCAAAGGAGATTCCGGAACTGAATCTTCCGGAAGGCGTGCCGTCAGACTTGAAGGAGCACATTCAGCTGATGTTCGATATTCTGCTGGTTGCGTTTCAGACGGACTCAACACGCATTGCGACACTCATGATCGCCGACGCAGGCAGCAACAGAACATATCCGGATGTTGACGTACGTGATGGACATCACGAGCTGTCGCATCATCAGAACGACAAAGACAAGATGGAAAAAATCGCTCGCGTTGATCGTTATCTCGTTGAGCGGTTTGGCGGCTTCCTTGAAAAACTGAAGTCCACCAACGAAGGTGATTCCAATCTTCTGCACAACAGCATGATTCTTTACGGCAGTGCGATTGCTGATGCGAATCGCCACTCACACGACGACCTGCCAATTCTTTTGGCGGGACAAGGCGGCGGAACGATTCAGACGGGTCGCTATGTCAATCATCCGAACGAAACACCACTCAACAATTTGTTCCTTGCAATGGCCGACCGTATGGGAACAAAAATCGACAAGCTCGGCGACAGCAAGGGTGTACTGGATCTGAGCTGATGGGACATCGTTTTATCGTGCAAAACTCTCCGTTCCGGTTGGACAAGCCAACCGGAGCGGTCTCGTGTTCGCCCGCGCTGACTAATTACAAATCTTCCGCTCGTGGTAGGCGACCTGGCACGGGGCGAGATCAAATGTCGCCTAAAATTTTCCCTGCCGGCATTTGGGAAAAGTCGATCAAGAGACGTTGAAAGATGACTACGATGGAAACACCTTTTCCAGGCATGGACCCTTACCTCGAACATCCTATTCTCTGGACCAGCGTTCATAGTGGTTTGATCAATGCAATTCGTGGACAAATTGCCCCTGCTCTGCGGCCACGCTATGTGGCATCAGTTGAAGAACGTGTGCTCATCGATATTCCCCAAACGCAGCGTATCCCTGATATTTGGATTCAGAAAACGAACCGTCAGACGAGAGCTTCTTCAAATTCAGGTACGGCAGTCGTGGACGTCGATCTGGAAAATCCGCTGGTTATGGAGATCCCCAGTGATCCGATTCGCGAACACTACATAGAGATCCTGGACCGTTATCAGGACTTGAAAGTCGTCACGGTCATCGAAGTTCTTAGTCCCATCAACAAGACGCCCGGTCCGGGGCGCGATGAGTATCTCCGCAAGAAACTGGCAACGCTGGAAAGTTCCACACATCTGGTGGAAATTGATCTGTTGCGACGCGGAACCCGAGTTGTCGACTTTTCTACGGAGCAACTGGAAGCCATAAGTCCGTTCGACTATCTGGTCACAGTCAATCGATTCCAGCCAGGCCGCACGCAATACGAAATCATTCCGCGCCAAATGCGTAATCGGCTTCCAAGATTCGGCATTCCGCTTGTTCCGCCTGATGCCGATATTGCTCTGGATCTTCAAGCGGCGTTTGAGCAGGTCTACGAAGACGGGAGCTACATGCTGCGTATCCACTACGAACGCCCATGCAGTCCCGCGATTAACGATGAAGACCAGCGTTGGGCCAATGAGTGCTGGCTCACGTATCAAAAGTCACATCCAGAACTGTTTGGAGACGCGCTCGGCTCTCCGTAGCTGAATATACGGCCGTCAGAAATCCAGACACCGATTAGTCCCGGACGTAAAATTTCTCCAACAGCTCAATCAGGTTCGCCCGCACCAGCCTGCATCTGATCGGCCCATGCGATACTTTCGGAGTGAAGTCGAAAATCTTCTGCGCCTTCGATACCCAGAATATTTGTAGTTGGACAACTGCATCCCAATCACCATTTTCCATATTTCAACTTCATCAACTTCATCAACTTCATCAACTTCATCAACGTTGAACACTGGTTGACCCACCAACTTCAGCAAACGCAGGCTCTGAATATTTGATTCCGGCAGGCGTCGAGCGGTTAGCATCTGAGCCGTTTCGAAAGAGTAACTCATATCCATGCAGTCGCAGTTGCAGGTCTCGATTCAGAATTGGCTGTCTCGCCAGAAATGCATCCATTGGAAATGGATATCCTTTGCGGCGGTCGTCTCAGATGCATAAATCATTGGGAGTCGTGAATCAACGG
>JBDNFT010000006.1:0-4181 GCA_041689695.1 Planctomycetaceae bacterium
CGACCCGCGCCGAATATCTCACGGGGCGTTATCATCCTCGCGGCGGCGTGAAAGGTGTTTCAACCGGACAGGAACGACTGAACGTTGATGAGAAAACCATTGCCGAAGCCTTCAAAGCGGCGGGGTATGCGACCGGTGCGTTCGGCAAATGGCATAACGGAAGTCAGTGGCCCTATCATCCGATGGCTCGCGGGTTTGATGAATACTTCGGGCACACATCCGGTCACTGGGGAGAATATTTCGATGCGCCGCTGGAAGAAAACGGACGCATGGTGCGCACTAAAGGCTATATCGTGAATGTCTGCACGGATCGAGCTCTGAGCTTCATCGACCGGAACAAGGACAAGCCGTTCCTGTGTTATGTACCTTTTACCACGCCGCATTCTCCCTGGGCTGCGCCGGAAGCAGACTGGAAACGCTTCAAGGAAATGCAGATCACTCAGCCCGCGACCGATCCGAAGGCGGAAGAGCCTGATCATACTCGGTGTGCTCTGGCGATGATGGAAAACCAGGACATGAACGTGGGCCGAGTTCTCGCGAAACTGCGGGAACTTAAGGTCGATGACAATACGATCGTAGTTTACTTTTCCGATAACGGGCCGAACAGTTTCCGCTGGACGGGCGGCATGAAAGGCCGCAAGGGCAGCACGGATGAAGGCGGACTGCGTTCGGTTTGTTACATTCGCTGGCCAGCAAAGATTCAAGGCGGCCACACCGTCACGCAAATCGCCGGAGCCATTGACCTGATGCCGACATTGACATCGCTGGCGGGTGTGAAGCGAGTCGGCGACAAGCCGCTGGACGGACGCGATCTCACGCCATTGCTGATGCAGCAAAAAGCGGACTGGATCGGACATAGTCACTTTTCGACATGGGCAGGCAAAGTCAGCGTGAGGACTCAGACACATCGTCTGGATCATGAAGGCAAGTTGTTCGACATGATCGCCGACCCCGGTCAGACCACTCCCGTCAACAATAAGCAACCGGAACTGGCTGCAGAGCTAGTCGCCGCCGTGGCAGCCTGGCGTCTGGACGTACTTGGCGAAACCGACCAATCGACGAATGGCAAACCATCGAAGGGCAAAGGTGATAGCAGAAAAGGAGGAGCCAACGCTGTCGATCCTCGCCCGCTGACCGTTGGCTACCGTGAATTCCCCATCACCATGCTGCCCGCGCGCGATGGCGTACCTAACGGCGGAGTCAAACGCAGCAGCGGCGCTCCCAATTGTTCGTACTTTGTAGACTGGACCAGCAAATACGACAGCATGGTCTGGCTGTTGGATGTCCACACGGCTGGTCGTTACGACGTCAGCATTGACTACACCTGTAAAGTACCCGATGCCGGCTCTACCATTGAACTCAGTTTTCAAAATGCCAGCATCAGCGGCAAGGTAACGCCGGGCTGGGACCCGCCACTCAACACCAATCAGGACACACTTCCACGGCCTGATGGTGAAAGTCAGATGAAAGAATTCCGCACGCTGAATCTGGGCGAAGTCAGCCTTCCTGTCGGTATCGGCCCGCTGACTCTGCGAGCACTCGACATTCCCGGCAAGTCCGTGATGGATGTCCGCCGAGTGACATTGACATTGCTGCCGTAGCCGCGTCTGACGTGAGCCGAAGGCGCTAGCCTCGGGCCTTGTTCCGGATCATTGTTGCCTTGTTCCGGATCAATGTTGCCTTAAACTTGAACGGCCCGACGCTAGCGCGTTCGGCTGACTGGTGTCTTAGCCCAGAGACATTTTCAGAATCGGTCGCAGCAGGTTTCTGAAGTTTTCACCAAGAATCAGTTTCTTGTCACGTTCTAAGATTTCAGCGCCGGTGACTTTTCCCAGCTCGGTGCCGAGAGATCGCGAGGGCAGGTGGCTGCCGAAGATGATGCGTTCGGCACCAATCTCGCGGACAGCCATTTCGATGAACCCTGCTGTCGCATCGAAGCCGGATGTTTCGATCAGAATGTTGGGAGAATTCTGCACGGCTCGGATACCGCGTTCCCATTCGCCACCGGCGTGAGCACAAACGAATTTCTGGTCGGGAAATCGAGAAGCAAGCTCGGCGAGTTCTGAGGGCGTTGATTCTCCGGGACTCTGCTTCCCGCCGGTCTTGAACCAGGTATGCTGCATGATGACGCCGTTCAATTGGGCGATGCGAATCACCAGCCGATCAAAGTTGGGATGCGTACATGTCATCGAGCCGGCACCGCCGCCAGGGAAATAAACGCCGACCATCGGGCCATCGCGTAACCAGCGGTTGAGAGCATCCAGGGACGCAGGGACGTTGTTGGCATTGAGCTGAATCACGCCCAGCAGCAGGTCTGGCCATTGTTTGAGCGGTTTCAAAATCACGTCGGGGCTTGAGCGGGCCAGTTCTTCGTAGGTGGCATCATTAGTCGTGCCAATGCCGACGTGGGGGAAGTAACACAACTTCTCGAACTGTCCCTTCCTGATGGCTGGCAGCGAACGCTCCACGTCGGCGAGCAGCGCACTGCTTCCGTCAGCACCGGGATGCGAGTACGCTGGTGTGAAGTAGGAGTCCCAGATGCGGTAGCTTTTCAGATGCTCAGTTGAAGGTAATCCGAGCTGAATATCGATAGGTTTCATGCGATAATCTTTCCAGCCATGTGTTCAGCATTTTCTGAAAGCACGGCCTTCATCGCCGCTTCTTCCAGTACGTCAGATTCGTGAACTCGAATCAACGCTGCTTCGGGAATCAGAAACGGGGAATGGCTTCCATAAAGCACACGGCCAGGCGGCACAATTTCAACAAGTTTCGGCACTCCATCCGTCCCGTCCACACGAGCTGTGTCAAAGAACACCCCGGGAGATTCGCCCAGTTGCTGCAGCAGAGGTGACCGCAGATTGTGGTTCAAAATCTGCACTCGGGCGGCAGGGATATCTGTCATCAACTTGATGAGCGGAACAAGGTTGACATCAGCAACCTGCACCAGCGACGACTGCGTACGACTGTCTTCCAGAGCCGCCGCAATTTGAATGAAACGTTCGGCTGCTGTGGCAAGTTCCAGCAGTCTCCGGAACCTCGGATCCTCCAGAGTGTATCCGTGGTAATTCGGATGCAGTCGGATTCCGGGCATCCTGTACTCGTCAATGCATCGGCTAAGGTCGTCTTCCCAGCCGGGCAGGTCAAGGTTGATCGAGCCGATGGGAATCAGTTCACCGTGAACGTGGCAGGCATCCGCCAATCGCTGGTTCACGCCGGCAATATCGCGGTGCAGAATTCCTTCAAAGCTGCCGGCCCACGCTTCAGAGATTCCAAGGGACCGGAGTTTTCCCACCAACGCATCGGTTTCGTCAAGCGGCAGGCGACGAAAGGGCCAGCGGAACAGGCTGATGTTCGTGTCCGTGATGCGGAATGGCGATGGGTCTTTCTCTTGTGATCGCGCCGCCTTCGGCAGAAGGGTGGAAGCCACGCCAGTGGAGACGGCAAGTGCGAGTGCTTCGCGTCGATTCATCATCTATCGCTGCCTTGTATTTTGCCAGAACTTTTAACTCAAAATATCTGTCACGACTCGTGGCAATTCGAAACCTGTCAGTCGTTCTTCCAGACCGCTGCGTTCAAAGAACAACTGTTGATGATGGAGTCCCAACAGGTGCAGAATGGTGGCGTGAAAATCATGCACGCTGACTGGATTTTCGACAACGCTGTGACCGAAGTCGTCGGTGGTGCCATAACTCGTTCCGCCTCGAACGCCGCCACCTGCCATCCATGAAGTAAATGCCTGCATGTTGTGATCGCGGCCTGTGTAAACGTCGCCGGATTTCTGAGAGGTCGGCGTCCGCCCGAATTCGCCACCCCAGATCACCAGAGTGGAATCCAGCAGCCCGCGCTGTTTCAGATCGCGAAGCAATCCGGCCACGGGCATGTCAGTGCGCAGGCAGGCACCGCGGTGATTGTCGGCCAGATCCACGTGGCTGTCCCACGGTTGTTCTTCAAGGAAAATCTGTACGAAGCGAACACCACGTTCGACCAACCGCCGAGCCAGCAGACAACGACGACCGAACGAATCGGTGGCTGTCTCGCCGACGCCATACATCGCCAGCGTGTGTTGACTTTCGCGCGTCAGGTCGAGAGCTTCGCCTGCTGATAACTGCATCCGCGCCGCTAGACCGTATGATTCAATGCGGGCATCCAGCACAGGTTCGTACGGACGTTCGTGATGATGA
>JBDNFT010000007.1:0-1106 GCA_041689695.1 Planctomycetaceae bacterium
ACGCCGTCGCATTCAGAGCATTGCTCGACGGGCTGAACAGGGCTGCGTAGACGGAACCGTCGATTTCTTCGGCCAAAAGACGAACACTGCCGTCAGCAAATGCCACGTTGATTCCACCAGCATGATGGCTGGACGCGAACGGACACTGTCCTTCCGACAGCGAGTACGTTAATCCCATTGCCGTTCAGAGCGATCGCATTGCCAAACGGAGCCACCGCCACGTTGTGAGCACTATTAAAATATGTCAGAAGTTCAAACTGCTCGCCATGCTACAATCGAAGCACCTACCATGTTGCGGAGACATTGAACTCCAACTAACACACTGGTCACCGCTTTCCATTCCCCGCTGAACTTGAGGCCACTCCAGAATCTTGCGTCCGAAAACGGTTCAACTGCTCATCTCTGAACGACTCATTGCAAAGTCTAGTGTGATAAAGACTTCTTTGGATAAGAATGCGGTTAAACGAAAGCAACTCAGCAAATACTCCAAGAGTCAAACTGATCGCAGAAAAACCAAGGATGACTCCACCAATAATCAGCGATTGAATCATCCCTGTACCCTTTCCCTGCGCATAATAAAACAAGAATCGTGCAATTGGGGCTGCCCCAAGCAGAAAGAGGACTGTGGACAGCCCGCCAAAAATTAACAGTGGCCTGGTCATGAGGCATGTCCGAATGGCTGTCGCACCGGATTTCAACAGGAAGTGAGGAATTGACTGAAACAATCGAGAAGGTCTACGGGTTTCATTCACAGCGACAGGAACCGACGTCACCTTTAGTCGATATTCCCTTGCCTGAAAAAGGGTTTCGATCGTATAGCTGAAACTGGTCACCGTGTTCATCCGCATGGCGGCTTCGCGGGAAAAAGCCCTAAAGCCACTGACACAGTCCATTACGGGCAATCCTGTGAGTTTTCTTATGACGAAACTACCAACACTCTGAAGAACTCTCTTAGCTGGAGAGAAATGCTTCAATGTTGATGTCTTTCGATCGCCGACCACCATATCGGCCTGGCCAGAGATGATCGGTCGGATTAAGTCTGTGATACTGCTGGCCGAATATTGGTTGTCAGCATCCGTATGAACAATGATGTCGGCACCAAGGCG
>JBDNFT010000008.1:0-7426 GCA_041689695.1 Planctomycetaceae bacterium
ATATCACAACCAAACAGCCACTCGCCGATGCCACTACGCAGATCGAGCGGGATCGGATCTTTGCGATGCTCGATCGTCAGGTAACTGATACATCGACGTGCATCAAGGACACCCGGTTCGGGAAATGCGTCCGTTGGGCAAGCGTCGAGACAGCGAGTGCAGGTGCCACAATAGTTTTGATCGACAGGTTTGTCGTAATCCAGCTGGAGGTCAGTAAGCACGGCTCCCAAAAAAAACCAGCTTCCGATCGAGCGGCTGATGAGCATCGTGTTTTTGCCAAACCAACCAATCCCGGCAAGTCGAGCGAAGTCGCGTTCCAGAAGCGGGGCTGTGTCAATGACGACTCGTGCGCGTGCGGTTGGGCATTCAGCCTTTAACATCGCAGCGAGTTGCTGGAGTCGTGGTTTCAGGACATCGTGGTAATCCGCAGATCCCCATGCATACCGAGCGACTCGCCCGCCACCTGCCGGAGTTGCACCGTCGTTATAGTTCATGGCGGCCACGATGACGCTGCGCGTGCCCTGCATAACTCCATCGGGATGCCGATACGCTTCTTTCCGACGCTCGACCCATTGCATGTCAGCGTTGTGGCCGTTTTCGATCCATTGCAATAATCGATGAAACCCCGTCGGCGTGACTGCGGGCGCAATGCCGACCTGGGAGAAGCCAAGTTCCTGGCCGAGTTCTTTGATGCGTTCTGAGAGAGAGTTCAATTTTCAGCCGACAGAATCTGCAAGTGCTTGCGGCCGATCAATGCGACGTCATCCGCCGTTACTCGATGCAGTGGTGAGTACAGCGGATGGCGTCCTTCCTTGTACGGATTATTACTGCGAGTGTTGTAGCAGCAGATGAATGCCCAGCGAGGCTTTTCACTGACGTTCTGGTCGGATCGATGCAATGTGTTGCCATGAAACAGAACTGCCGAACCGGGAGTCATTTCCACATTAACCAGATCCATACGCTGCAGGGCTGCGTTGACACGTTCCATGTCTGCACCGGTCTGGTCTCCGCGTTTAATGTGATCGATCCGGCCCATACGGTGAGATCCGCGCAGAACCTGCAGGCAGCCATTTTCCTTTGTTGCTTGATCGACAGCAAACATACAACTTGCCATGTCGGGAAGCAGACAACCGTTGTTGTACCAGTAGCCGTAATCCTGATGCCAGGTCCATGCTCCGCCAACGCGGGGTTCTTTCAGAATCATCTTGTGATGGTAGTGATAAACTTCATCGCCCAGCAGAGATTCCATCGCGGAAACAAGCGGCTCTGCCTGCACGATTGCAGAATAGATCGAATCCGCAGGGAGTTCATTTTCGACCACCAGATCGACTGAGCCACCTTCGCCGTCGGCGCGAGATGTTCGTGAAGCCGCCAGCGCATGATCACGCCGGGCGATTGTGCCTAGCAGATTTGTTTCCTGGTCGTCGAGGAGATTTTCGACCACGATGTAACCGTCGCGATCAAATGCTTCGATTGCGTCCAGTGTGAGAAAACCCGTTTTCATAGTCGCCTCATGCTCTCAGAAATTCGATCGTTTCCCGAACGCGGATTGTGCCTTCGTAGATCGCTCGCCCGGTAATGGCGCCGATCAAATTGGGATGTTCAACAGAGATGGCTTTCAGGGCTGCGATGTCGTCCATTGTAGTCACGCCACCAGACGCGATGACAGGCAGTCCCATGTCGGCCAACATGCAAAAATCGTCCAGAGTTTGCTGATCAATGCCCTGCATCATGCCATCGTTCGCGATGTTTGTGTAGATCACTGCGGCGAGCGGTACACCCACAAAACGTTGAGCTAATTCGGCCACTGAGACTTTCGAGACTTCCAGCCAGCCATCGGTCGCAACCATCGAATCGCGGGCATCAAGGCCCAGAGCCAATTGATGAGGAAACTTGGCACACATTTCAACAAACCAATCCGGTTCACGAAGTGCTTTTGTGCCAACGATGACGCGATCGACGCCCGTTTGTTCGATGGTGGAACGTACGCTTTCTTCACTGCGGATACCTCCGCCAAGTTGGCACGGAAGGCCGGTAGCCGAGATGATTCGACGCACAACGTCCTGATTGACAGGCCGTCCGGCTTTCGCACCGTCCAGATCGACAAGATGCAGTCGTTCTGCGCCTTCGTCACGCCAGCGGAGAGCCATATCAACCGGGTCGTCGGAAAAAACAGTGCTGTCGTCGTAGTTGCCCTGACGAAGACTGACGCATCGACCTTCAAGCAGATCGATCGCGGGAAGTAGCTGAAGCATGAAAGAAGTTCTGCCAACAAAGAGGATGCTGTGACAACTGTGGGCGATTTCAAGAGTCAACCACCAATTCTCGTTCCGGGGCTGGAGCCTCGGAACAAGGATCATTACTGCCCGCTCGAAGTTAAAGATGTTCCAGTTACCGCATCAGAGGTAATCGCCACAAAATTCTTAAGCAACTGCATACCGCATGACTGGCTTTTTTCGGGATGAAACTGCGTCGCCATGACGTTCGATTTGGCAACCACGGAGACGAAAGGCCGATAGTATTCCGTTGTCGCGGCAATCCACGACCGATCAGTGGGTACGACATGGTAGCTGTGAACGAAATAGAACCATGGTTCCGCTCCGAATCCCTGCAGCAGCCCATGATCAGGCTGAGCACTGCAGTCCAGTTGATTCCAACCCATATGAGGAATTTTGTATTCCGCAGGCAAATCAAAACGCTGCACCTTGCCCGGGATGATTCCCAGACCTTCGTGCTCACCATCTTCGAGTGATGCGTCCATCAGTAACTGCAATCCCAGGCAGATACCCAGGAATGGCCGATCGGCAGCGACATGGTCCTTGATAACGTTGACAAGATCATGCTGACGCAGAGCGGCAATCGCATCCCGAAATGCGCCAACACCTGGAAGCACGACACGTGTTGCCGCTGCGATTTCGCTGGCATTAGAACTGATGACTGCGGGCTCTCCGATGCGTTCAAAAGCTTTTTGCACGCTGCGAAGATTACCCATTCCATAGTCGATGATGGTTGTATTCATGATTTACAGGTTGATATCGAATTCGTTTTTGCCGGAAGAAGAGACAGACAACATGGGAGTCCCTTCAGAAAGCGCCATTGGCGCTCCCGATGATCCAAAAACAACAACTTCATACTTTCCCTCCGGTGCACCCTCGTAAGGAATCTCATACACCAGTCGGAACGAACCATCTTTTGCTGTCATGCCTTCGGCCGAAGTTCGTGTGTCCTCAATGCTTTCAGCAAGTGGCCGGAACTGAACTCGAAGCCCCTCGACCGGTTCTGACTGGGAAATGACTCTGCCTGTCACAGAATACAAAGGTAGGCCCTTATAGGATTCTGAAAACATGTACCAGTAGTAGCCGTAAAAAACGACCACGATGGCGGCAATCGCCGGTCCGGCTTTTTTCTTAATGAACTCCATCAACAATGCCCGCTGTTCAGCGGCCTGGACATCTTTAACGCTCACTTTTGGAGCGTTCGCTGAATCTCGCTTTTGTTGATAGGCCTTGGATAGAGCATTGGCAGCGGAGCCGGCCGTTTGTTCCGTTGAGGCTGCCATTGATGGTCGGACAGCGTCAGGCGTAGATTCGGTTTTACGATCTTTTTTCTTGCCCGCTTCGAAATCACGCATCAGCTCGGCAACGGAAGGTTTCTTGTCCGCGCCGAACGACGTCGAACGCAGTGCCGCAGGAGCTGGTCTTGCGGGTGCCGGCGCACTCAGGACATCCAGCGGATCGAAGTCCGGATCGTCTGCGACTTCCGGAGTTAATTCGATAGGCATATCAACATCGTCGTCGATGGGAAGATCTGGGCTTGATGCCGTGGCGGGTCCGTCTACTTCAACTTCGATATCATCTTCTGATGCCGGAGTTGGCACGACGAATTCTGTTTTGCATTTTGGGCATTTTCCGTTCGTGCCAGCCTTTTCGTCCTTGATTTTGAGTACCGAAGCGCACTCGCGGCAAGTGTATCGAATGGTCATTCAACTACTCGAGAGAAATTAACAAGAGGCGGACTTACGAAGTCACAGAACAATCCGGGTATCGATGATTACCACAGTTTACACAAACTCTCTGCAGTTATTGCATCAATCGGTCGCAACAAAAATGCCAGGTCGGGGAAAAACCGGCGACCTGGCGAGTCAAATAATCGGCCCAGCACTCACTAAACAGGCAGTAGGCAGGCAGCACTTTGCCAACTCTAGAAGTTTGGAACTGGAATGCCGCCGGAGGCGTTTCCGAGTGATTGCCAGACATTCAGGCCAATACTCTGGGTGATTTGACGGACGGAACCATCAGCCAGAGCTACCTGGATCACATCGTCATGAGGGCCGCCAGCAAGAGCGAAGTTTGTTCTCTTGTTTGGGCCATCCAGAGTGGTGAACAATGTTGCGGGGCCGCCCCACGCCCATCCATCGCTGGCAAATTGAACTGGCGTGCGAAAGGCTGGAGTGACTTTTCCATTCAATTTTTCAAAACGTTCCGCTTCTCCAACAAGAATCGTCTGCGATGTTCCATCCTTAATATCACCAATTCGCACGGCACTGTTGGCATAGAAAACACCCTGATTGCCACCAGTTTGATTCCAGCTAAGCGTCGAGGTCTGATTTGCATTCAGAATCTGCTGAGCCGTCAGATCCCACAGAGATCGAACCAAGGGGGCTTCATTGAAGAGAAGTCCGGATCCTGCGCATCCAGCATAGTCATTTCCACCACCTCTGACTCCGGTTGATAATCTTGTTGCTGCGTCGGTGTCAATGTATTTGTTGAGAGTGAGTTCACCGACCGTGTTGCTGATTCCCGATCGTCGTGAAGGGCAGTAGAACATTGGGATTTCAGACTGGGCCGGAGCATATCCAAGCCGAAGCCACTGATTGATTTGTTGAGGCTGGTTCAGGAACTGCGCGCCAAAGGCGAATTCCGAGTTACCAAAAACGTTAAATTCTGGCCGCCAATACTGGTACAGATTACCCTGCTCGATATAAGGGAGCAAATGAAACATCCAGCTTACGCCTTGAAGTCCTAAGACTTGGGTGCTCGAGTAGGATTCAGTGGGGTCTACAAAACGAATCGGCCCTGTAATGTTCCACCGGGTTACGATCTGTCCGGGCGGGAACGTGTTATGAGCGTCGTGGTAGTTGTGCAGACCAAGTGCTAGCTGCTTAAGGTTATTCTGGCATCTTGACTTGTTCGCAGCTTCACGAGCACGCTGGACGGCGGGCAACAGAATCGCGACAAGAATGGCGATGATGGCAATCACGACGAGGAGTTCAATCAAAGTGAACCCCCGCGTCCGACGACGAAGAGTACGCATAAAAATCTCCCTTACTGACTGCGGCTAACGAAGAGCAGACACTCACGATCCCGATGACCGAAGGCCCACAGACAACCAATCGTATGATCACCGAACATTGAGGTATTGTTCAGTTTTTTTCACGTTCAGCACATATCATTCCCGAAAATTTGCACAACTGAGCAAAAAGATGTGCATTTTGCTAATCTGCATGCCCCCGAGCTTAAGCAGGCGGATTTTGAGCCAATCGGCACAAAATCCCTGCTCCCTCCCGTATCAAATCGTCATCTGCCGCGAATGAAACGCGGAAATGTGTGTCGGACGGACTGAACACGTTACCAGGAATGATCAGCAGATTGTTGCGAATTGCTTCAGCCACGAATTCCGAACCGGTTCCCCAGGGTGCTTTGAGGAAAAGATAAAATGCCCCTTGACCACCGTGAATTTCGAAGTCGTCTTTCAGCAGATGCACCAGCATGTCGCGTTTGCGATGATAGTCGATAATGTTGTCCTTCAAGTCGATTTCCCAAGCCGTCACCCCTGCCCACTGCACCGGATGGGGCGCACAGACAAACGTGAACTGCTGAAGTTTCAACATCTGCTGAACAATGTACTGAGGTCCATGGATGTAGCCCAATCGCAGCCCCGTCATTGAATGTGACTTACTGAATCCATCAATGACGATGGTTCGGTCGTTCCATTCCGCTGGACTATGGAATGGTTCGTCGTAGCAGAAGACGCGATAGATTTCGTCACTGATCAGGGCAATCTTCTTCTCTGCCGCCAGTTCGGCCAATGCCTTGACTTCCTCTGCTGAGGCCACTGCTCCGGTGGGATTGGCAGGACTGTTGAAAAGGATGACTTTGGTTCTTGGCGTGATGGCCTTGCGGACATCTTCAATCCTGATTTTGAAGTCGGGATACGTCGAAACCTGCACGACATTCCCGCCAGCGAGCGTTGTCAGGTGTCGATACATCACAAACCACGGGTCGAAGATAATGACTTCGTCACCCGGATTGATGAGCGTACATAGCGCCAGCATTAAAGCGCCGCTGGTGCCGGATGTGACGAACACTTTTCGATCGGCATGATGATATCGATCATCAATGTCTTTTTGCAGCAGACTCAGCAGCGGCGCGATTCCCTGCGTCTGACTGTACGCGTTCCTTCCATCCTGGACCGCTTTGCACAGGGCATCTTTGATAGGCTGAGGCGTGTCGAAGTGCGGCTGACCGATACTTAAGTTGATCGGCTTAGTCATCGTCGCCGCCAGATCAAACACTTTACGAATTCCAGAGGCATCGATCTTGTGCATCCGGTCCGCAATCCACGATTCGCTCACTGGCCACTTTCTTTAACGTTGAATTGAAACTGTGAAAAACAATCTAGCCGCTGATTTGCCTTGGAGAAAACGTATTCCTCACGCTCCACCGTGAGGTTTTTCTACCATGAACCCAAGGCTCAATGTAGCCAGAATACGGGTGAATTCATTCATGCCGATCAACTCAAGGAAATGCAGACAGTTCAACGATTCTACCGTCCGGCAGAACGTCAACCTCTTTGAAACACGAAAGTTACCATCAATCCAAGGGAGTTTGAAGAGTCTTTCCGATGCCGTTTATCTCGACGCCCTATCAGGCTCACTGGGGGAATCTGAAAACGACAACTGAAATGTCTGGCAATTGGATCGTGTTTCCTAGTGTATGAGATTAAGGGGCCATCCAAAGTAGGTCTCCGGAACTGGTTGCAAACGATCGCAGGTTTCGCCAAACGCCGTTCCGCCAACAGCGTCACCCGCTTCAGCGCTGGATCGTAGAACGCACGTTCCGTAGGATTGGGCGATACCGGCTGTTCTGCCGCGAACACAAAGCAACAATCGCGAGCAGCAAAATCCACATTTATCTCGCAATCACTGACATCATGGTCAGGCGACTGGTTCGAAAGCCAAAAAACAACCACAAAAAAAACATCATCCTTTTCTACATTGTCCGACCTGCCAAGTGCCGTCTTAGACAATATTCGGCATCCTTAGTCTCTACAACTGAAGTGCGACACGTGCAGACGCCATATGCCTTTCAGAACCAGCGGAATGTTAAACATGAACAGTGTAAAGAGGTCAGAACCAGTTCGTGGG
>JBDNFT010000009.1:0-4483 GCA_041689695.1 Planctomycetaceae bacterium
CAGCCACATCACCATGAAGAATGCCATCATCGCCGTTACGAAGTCCGCGTAAGCGACTTTCCATGCACCACCGCCGCCAGCCATGATGATCTCTCCTGTGTCGAAAACCGAAAACGGTAAGTCGTAGATGGATGCTGCCGCTGCCTGCCAGTGCTATAAGTCACTTAGTTTTCGCAAATACTGGCACTGTCAAACTATCCCAAAAACCGAATTCAAAAATCAAAAATCAAAAATCCCTTACTTCTGAGCGTCCACTTCTTTAAGCATCTCGTCCAACTGTTTGCTGGAGGGGCGAACGGCCGTCCCGCAGCCTCGTCGAACATTGTCCATCACGGCTCTCGGTGATCCGCCGCCTGCAAAGCCGACGACACCAGCAACGATCGTCTTTCGTAACGCAGCTTCCGCGTGCCCCAGACCATCCATCGCTCCCGCCAGAGGGCCGATAATCCCGTATGACATCAAAATCCCAAGGAACGTCCCAACCAGGGCTGCTCCAACTTTTTGGCCAATTTCTTCGACCGGACCGCCAATTGCGCCCATTGTGACGACGATCCCAAGCACGGCGGCGACAATACCGAACCCCGGCAACCCGTCAGCCGTGCGTGTCAGCGCTGAAACAGCATCATGGTGTTCATGTTCGAACACATGAATTTCGGTATCGAGCAATGCTTGCAGAGTCGGTCCGTCATTGCCTTCCATCGCTCCCTGCAGAGCTCCGGTGACAAATTCCGCCAGATGATGATCGTTGGCGATCCTGGGATATTTTTGAAATGTTGCGTGGTGGTGACCTTCGGCCAGAATTGGTTCCCAAGCCAGCATTCCGTCTCGTCTTGCCATACGGAAAAGTTCGTAAAGCAATTTGAACGCATCATTGTACGTTTGTCTGCCGACATTGCCGCCTTTCAGCAAGGTGATCAGCCCGTGCATGACATCCTTGATCACCTTTGGAGGAGAACTGCAGATCATCGCCCCCAGAGCGGTACCACCGATGGTCACAAGTTCTGAAGGGTGAATTAAAGAGTGAATATGGCCACCAGCCATAGAAAACCCGGTCATAACCGAGCCCAACACGATGATGATTCCCACGATCGGAAGCATTGAATTGACTCTCTCAAAAAGCAGGCCCCAGCGCGCAGAAGCCGCGCGGTTCTGGTTGAGGTATCGAGAGCGAAATTGAGGACTTGCCTTCAAAATCGGCTTTTTCGGCAATGTTTGCCGGTTCACGACGCTATTCGCGGCAGGATCGTTAAACCTGCATTCAGCAAAATACCCCGTTGCCGCGTTCTTTTGAGAGAATCGCGTGCCGTTCAGCCCCCCCATTGAATGGGTTTGGATTCAATCCTACAATCCGTCGCCGTCAGGAATCCGCATCACACGGTCCTGGTGACAACAATGCTGCAAAAACGGACATCCAATCCATGCGATGTTCATCAATATACTAAGTGTCAGAAATTCATCTCTGGGGATACGAATGTTGGATCAGGCTGTTCTAGATACGGTTTCGGGGATTGCTCCGGAAGAGCTTGATGATTGGTACGAATCGCTGGAGGACATCCTGCACCGCTATGGTCCTGAGAAACTTCGCGAGCTACTGGTTCATCTTCAGGAACGCGCGTATGCTCGCGGCGTGATGCTGCCATTCACGGCAAACACGCCCTACATCAACACGATTCACCACAGCGACGAGATAAAATTCCCCGGCAACCGGGAACTCGAACGACGCATCAAGAACATCGTGCGCTGGAACGCGATGGCGATGGTTGTGCGCGCGAATAAGTACTACGACGGCGTCGGCGGGCACATTTCAACGTTTGCCTCTTCAGCCACCTTGTACGAAGTTGCACAGAATCACTTCTTCCATGCTCGTTCTGGTGACCATACCGGCGACATGGTCTACTTTCAGGGACATGCCTCGCCAGGCATGTACTCACGCGCGTTTCTTGAAGGACGCCTGACCGAAGAGCACCTCATCAATTTCCGCCGCGAGCTGCCTGCTGGTATTGGTTTGTCGAGCTATCCGCATCCGTGGTTGATGCCGACCTTCTGGCAGTTCCCGACTGTGTCGATGGGACTTGGCCCGATCTGTTCGATCTATCACGCTCGATTCCTGCGATACATGGAACATCGTGGCATGCTGGACACATCAAAGTCAAGAGTCTGGGCATATCTCGGCGACGGCGAATGCGACGAACCGGAATCCCTCGGCGCGCTGACACTGGCGTCTCGCGAAAATCTGGACAATCTGACTTGGGTGATCAACTGCAATTTGCAACGTCTTGATGGACCTGTTCGAGGCAACGGCAAGATCATTCAGGAACTGGAAGCCGCCTTCCGAGGCGCTGGCTGGAATGTCATTAAAGTCGTCTGGGGTTCTGACTGGGATCCGCTGCTCGATGCAGACGAAGACGGCAAACTCGTCAAACGCATGGGTGAAGTCGTCGATGGTCAGTACCAGAAGTACACCGTGTCCGATGGCGAATACATCCGTCAGCACTTCTTCGGAACGGACCCTGACATTTTGAAGATGGTGGAACATCTGTCGGACGAAACGCTGGAATCCATTCGTCGCGGTGGTCACGATCCGGTAAAAATGTATGCTGCCTATCACACGGCCGTGAATCACAAGGGTGCTCCGACCGTGATTCTTGCCAAGACAGTGAAAGGCTACGGCCTTGGTGATGCTGGTGAAGGTCAGAACGTCGCCCATAACCAGAAGAAGATTGCCGAAGAAGCATTGAAGGCATTTCGAACACGCTTCAACATTCCAGTCAGTGACGCAGAAATCGGCAAGTTGCCGTTTTACAAACCAGATCCGGACAGCCCGGAAATGGAATATCTGAACCAGCGCCGCGAGGCTTTGGGTGGATACGTTCCGGAACGAAAAGCCTGCGATGAACGGCTGAATGTGCCCGAACTGGATGACAAGATTTTCACAACAAAACCGCTGTTGGCGGGAAGTGAGGGTGGCGAAGGATCCACAACGTTTGCACTGGGTGCGATTCTTCGCAACCTTGTGAAACACGAATCCCTGGGCAAACGAGTTGTGCCCATCATTCCTGACGAAGCTCGTACGTTTGGTATGGAAGGTTTGTTCAAGCAGATCGGCATCTATTCGAGCAAAGGTCAGCTCTACGAACCAGTCGATAAGCTTTCAGAATCTGCGATGTTCTACAAAGAGTCCAAGCAAGGGCAGCTTATTGAAGAAGGCATCAACGAAGCGGGTGCGATGAGTTCCTTCATTGCTGCCGGTTCTGCCTACGCGAATCTCGGCATGAACATGATTCCGTTCTATGTTTACTATTCGATGTTCGGTTTCCAACGCGTGGGCGACTTGATCTGGTGCGCGGCGGACACACGCTGCAAGGGTTTTCTGTGCGGCGGAACGTCCGGTCGCACGACGCTCAACGGCGAAGGCTTGCAGCATGAAGATGGCCATAGCCAATTGGTGGCGACTACGGTGCCATCACTGCGATCTTATGATCCTGCCTACGGCTACGAACTTGCTGTCATCGTTCAGGAGGGCCTGCGTCGCATGTATGCTGAAGGTGAAGAAATTTTCTACTACCTTTCAGTATACAACGAAAACTTCGCTCATCCGGCCATGCCAGACCGAGGCGAAGTTGTTGAAGGCATTATCAAAGGCATGTATCGCCTTGGTTCAACTGACAGCGGCGAAGGGCAACGTCATCGCCCACAGTTGTTCGGCAGTGGCACGATCCTTCGCGAAGCCATTCGGGCTCAGCAGATTCTGAAAGACAAGTACAACATCGGTTCTGATGTGTGGAGCATTACCAGCTACAGTGAACTCCGTCGTGACGCGATGGATTGTCAGCACTGGAATGATCTGCATCCCGGACAGGCTCCGCGACGCAGCTATCTTGAAGAAACGCTCGACAACGTCACTGGTCCGTTCATTTCCACCAGTGACAACGTACGTCTGGTTGCCGATCAGATTCGCGAATGGATTCCGGGAGAATACATTATCCTGGGCACCGACGGATTTGGTCGCAGTGAAACACGACCAGAACTGCGTCGCCATTTTGAGATCGACGGCGAATGCACGGCATACGCAGCTTTGCGAGGTCTTGCTCGCATGGGCGCATTCGACTCATCAAAGCTGCCAGATGTCTTGAATGATCTGGGAATCGACGCCGAAAAGATTAATCCGTTGAATGCTTAGTTGGCAATGATCTGAGATTTCAAATTTGAAATCTCAGATCACCCCTCTGGCAAAAGCTGTCGCTTGCGATTCACTGAAAACTGAACACCGAAAACTGAAAACCAACTCCATGTCCATCGAATTCAAGTTGCCGGAAGTGTCTGAAGGTGTCACCAGTGTTGACGTCGCCGAAGTGCGCGTTAAAGAAGGCGATATCATCGAATCGGGTGCGGTTGTCTGCGAAGTTGAAACCGACAAGGCCGTGGCAGAAATCAATTGCCCACATGCCGGCAAGGTCACCAAGGTACTCATCAAAACAGGTGA
>JBDNFT010000010.1:0-2066 GCA_041689695.1 Planctomycetaceae bacterium
GCCTATCCGGTGACAAGTCCGGATTATCCGATGAGTGCGGAATTCACGGCAAAGTGGCAGGCGCAGATGCTTACGCTGTACAAGGACGATCCAAACGTCAAGCCGGTTGAATTTGTCAGCTCGATTGATGAACTCCTCTCGAAGTGCGACGCCGTCATGATCTGGAGTCTCGACGGGCGCGAACACTTGCAGCACGCGACGGCGGTGATCAATGCCGGCAAACCGCTGTTCATCGGTCGGCCAGCCGCGTCCGAACCGCAGGACGCCGTGGCGATTTACAAGCTGGCTGCGGACGCTAGGGTGCCGATCTGGAGTTGCTCGCAGCATCGGTATAGCCCAGGGTTCATCGGCATGCGGAGTCATCCGGAAGTCGGCAAGGTGCTCGGCTGCGACGTTTACGGCGGATTCACGAAAGAGGCCCCGGACGCCGATAAATTCACGCGTCCGCTGCACAGCATCGAAACGCTTTACACGATCATGGGCCCGGGCGTCGAGAAGTTGTCGTGCGTCTCAACACCCGCGGTCGAAGTTGTTACGGCCACGTACAACGACGGCCGCGTGGCGACGTATCGGGGCGTGAAAGAAGGGTCCGTGAAGTATAGCGCAACGGTCTTCGGCGACAAAGGCGTCTCGACCGCCGGCATCTACGGCCACGGTATCCCGACGAACGGGATCGTGCCGACCAACGACGCTTACATGGGCTACGGCGGGCTGGCGATCGAATTGGCGAAATTCTTCAAGACACAACAAGTCCCCGTCACCCCCGCTGAGACACTGGAGATATTTGCCTTCATGCAGGCGATGGAAGAAAGCCGGGCACAAAACGGCGCCGCAGTGCCGCTGAAAAATTTGTGGGGCGCCAAGTAGTTCTGGAGAAGCCGCGGGAAAACCACACGCCGTTCGTCGGCTCAGAGACGCGGGCGGTGACGTGCAAGTGCCTGCGAAAATTCAGATCGTCCACGAGAGTCTGAAACGTGTGATCGCGGTCCCGTACCTCGTATCCCGCTTGCGCGGGTCGATTTCTGGACGCATGGTGTACCCGAGCGATGCGGAGTCGCATCGAGCCGATGCAGTCATTGCTGGATTCCAGAACCGGCACCGCCCCGGGAACGTGCCTCAGTCAGGCAATGGCTTCGTAGACGGGCTGTCCGCCGTGACAGATGTGTACCGGACGTCCGGACAGATCGGGAACCGTTAACGTGGTATCGACACCCAGAAGATGATAAATGGTCGCCACCATATCGCCAGCGGAGACGGGGCGATCCTCAGGCCAGGCACCCTGATTGTCCGATCGACCCACCACAACGCCCCGATGAACACCTCCACCGAACAGGAGTGAAAAACCGCATTGAGGCCAGTGGTCTCGACCGGCCGCTGCATTGATTTTCGGGCTGCGGCCCATTTCGCCCATCACAACCACCAGTGTTTCTTCCAGCAGTCCTCGCTCCTCCAGATCACTGATCAGCGCCGAGAGCATTCGGTCCAGTACGGGCAGGTGTGCTCGCAGCATTCCAAAATTGTTGCCATGAAGATCCCAGTGGTTTCCGTTTTTGGCTTCCCAGTTGATGGTCACAAACTTCGAACCAGCCTCGATCAGTCTTCGCGCCACCAATGCACTGGAAGTCCAAAGACCATCACCGTAAAGGCGTCGAGTTTCCTCAGATTCGGCAGTGAGGTCGAACGCATTTCTGGTTCGACCGGAGGTTAAGAGAGAAAACGCACGACGGCTACTTTCGTCAAATTTGGCCAGTGCGCCTGTTCGTTCGAAGTCCTCCAGTTGACGATCCAGTTTTGTCAGAAGCGATGAACGCAGGTGAAATCGGTTGCCGGTCATATCGGCCAGTTCATCCAGCGCCGGAAGAACCGGAACACCAGACGCAAAGACAGGGTCATAATCACCGCTTGATTCTCGAGCGTACGACGGACTGCACGACGAGAATAATGGGTCGTAGGCGGTCCCCAAGTAACCTCCATACGGTCCGGCGCGACGAAGCGCCTGAGTATACCCAGGGAACGCCGGCAGAACGGCATGTCGAGGAACATCGGGCGGTCCGGGATCCAGCCAC
>JBDNFT010000011.1:0-2784 GCA_041689695.1 Planctomycetaceae bacterium
CGAAGCATTGTCAAAGATGCTGTTCGACGCCGCTCTAAAGGGCCGATCGCTGCGTCATTCGGCCAGTGGTCGCGATTTCAATTTCACACGCAAGCTTGACGACAAAATGTTCGGACGAGAATCAGAACTATCGATCCATTTCATTAGTCCGTTTCATCCCCATGCGGAAAAACTTGATAATCTTAAACTGGAATCTGGTGTCCGTCGAGAATTGTTGGTCGTCCTGCCGCCTGAAGACCGCTTGATTCGTGATCTGCTGCTGCTAAAGCGAACGGACAAATACATCCGGCAGAACCTGGCGACTACGCAGAAGGATTCCGTCAAGAAGATCCTGGGAGAGAAGCAAAACACAAATTCAAGGCGAGCCGCCGAACTTGAAACGCTGGTCAAAGAACTTGTGGGAACAGCCCGCATGTATGTCGGGGCGGGGGAAGTGGAATCCAATAGTGCCGATCCCGTCACACGGATTACGACGGGATTTGATTCGCTGGTAGAATCCGTGCACATCAATCTGCGAATGCTGCAGGGGACCAGCTTCAGCGAAGGGCAGATTTCCGCCATCCTCAGTTCAAATCAGGACAGCCTGTTTGAACACGGCGTGGGGACAATGCTGGAGGCCGAGCTGGAATTGCAGAGCTTTGTGCAGCGGGAGGCTCAGAAAGGCATTCGCACGACAGTCAAATCTGTCACGGACAACTTTGAAAAGGCTCCCAATGGCTGGCCGCTGATGGCTATTCAATGCCTGCTGGCACGCGTTTGTGCGCGTGGCAAGCTGGAGGCTCGCAAGGACGGTGAACTGCTGCAGGACAAGACCCTGGCCGAAGCTATTAAAAATACTCGCGAGCACGGCAATGTGATTCTGGAGCCGCAGGTCGAATACAGCGGGTCGCAGGTCCGGCAGTTGAAGGAGTTTTACAGTGATTTCTTCAGCGAACCGGCACCGGCGGGAGAAACATCTGCACTTGGCAAAAAGCTGGCCGAACGGCTGGCAACATTGGCGAAAGATCTGCAAGCGTGGATCTCTCAGAAGAACGTGTATCCGTTCCTAGAATCCCTGGATGACGGACAGAAGAAAATTGCAACGATTGCCAAGAAGCCGCACAAATACTTCTTCATGGAATTCCGGGAAGATTCTGAGCACCTGCTTGATCTGAAAGAAAACCTGCTGGACCCTATTCGGCAGTTTATGTCCGGCAGTATGAAGGACATCTATTCGCAGGCTCAGGAGTTCCTGACGACGCATCGAGCCAACCTGGAACACATTTCAGAAACCGAGGTCGCATCTCTGCGATCGCTGCTGGGGCAGGCGAAGTGTTATGTCGGCAACACGATGCAGTCTGCCAAGGCCGCGTTGACCAAGCTGTTGAAGGACGTGCAGGAAAAGGTTGAACAAGAACGCCAGGATGCAGCGATCGAGGTTTCCGGCCTGAGGACGAAACTGGAATCCCTGCCGGAGTTTTCTCGTCTGGCGTCCGAAAAGCAACTGGAAACGGTGAAGCCTTTTGAAACCATCATCACGAGGATCGGCGAGGAGCCTCTCATTGCTGTGATCAGAGATGTGCGACGGCGATTTGTGGAGAAAACCTACCCGGCGATCCTGGAAAAGCTGACGCAGCCACCGGTCGTTATAGAAGACTCGAAGGCCGGTGGCGGTGATCCCATCCCGCCAGTCGGAAAGATCATCGGAGCCAAAACGCTCACGGTGAAATTCAGCAAGCCAATGGTCACCACAGAATATGAAGCGGAAGAATACGTCGCAGCTCTCAAGGCGGCCATCATCGAAGAACTGGACAAAGGCAATCGAATTCAAGTGTAGCTTGGACATCCCTGTCCGAGATTTTTACTTTCAACATCATCAACACCATCAAACGAAACGGACGGACAGGGATGTCCATCCTACGAAAACCATGACCGTCATCCTCGACAATTATCATCGAGACCCACCGCCCGGATTTCGGGGATTTCGCCCGGACTTGCCTGTGCGGTTCTATTCACGGCACTTGCCGCACTGGCGACAGGACGGTGCCACCTATTCCGTCACGTTTAGACTCAACGATGCTCTGCCGCCGCATGTGCTGCACGAACTCAGAACCCTGAAAGAACAATTTGATCGCACACATCCGGGACCTCGTACCGACAAAGACTGGGAAGAATACGCTCGCAAGGTCACTCAACTCTCAGAAGACAGCCTTGATACCGGATACGGAGCCTGTCATTTTTCGGAACCGCACAACGCCAAAATCCTCGCCGACGCACTGCGATTTTTTCACAACACACAGTGCGAAGTTCCCTGTCTGACCGTCATGCCAAATCATGCTCATGCCGTCATGAAACCGTTACCATCGTTTGAACTGGAAGACGTTCTGCAAGGGATCAAAGCGTACGTGGCACGACAGGTCAACCTGCGGCGAAATGCGTTGGGCAGCATCTGGGAACAGGAAAGTTACGACCGTATCATTCGTGACACAAAGCATTTGGAAAATGTCGTCCGCTACTTCGGTCGCAACGGGACCAAAGCGAACTTGCCTCCGGAAAAATTCATCCGCTGGATCAGTCCAGAATGGCAAGCCGCCGGCTGGGATTTTGATTAACCCCGTACCTTGGACATCGTAGCTTGGACATCCCTATCCGAGACTCCTCCCTTCAACATCGTAAAACGCAAAAACACACGACGGACAGGAATGTCCATCCTACGGAAACAAGGACTCATGGACACCTCCAAACTCAAGACATTCGCTCAGGGCGCCCGTAAGACACTGCTTGAACAGGTCGAAGCGAAGATCA
>JBDNFT010000012.1:0-2839 GCA_041689695.1 Planctomycetaceae bacterium
CGAGTCGTCCGATGCGCCTGACCGCTGGCGATGTTGACAATCACGCCGCTGTGCTGTTTCAACATCGGAATTAGCGCATGTTTTGCCAGCAGCGAATAACCTGTGAAGTTAATTCCCACCATGCGATCCCACAGCTCTGCAGGAAACTCGTGAATCGGCTTATAGGACGACGGCGGCTGGATCGCAGCGTTGTTCACCATAACGTCAAGACCACCAAATGTCTGAACCGCGAATTCCACGGCATTGCGACAATCGTCTTCGCTCGAAGTGTCACCAGCGACAAAGGTGATCCCGTGCGGCAGGTCGGCCGCAGAGTCCGAGTTGATGTCCATGCAGACAACATTTGCACCGGATTCCGCAAACGCCTCGCAGATCGCTCGCCCGATTCCGCTTGCTCCACCGCTGACGAGCACGACGCGTCCCGCGTTTTGATAGGTTACTGATCCAATGGGGCGTGTGTTATTCATGGGACTGCTTTTCTGGCGGCGAGCGATCGATAACGCTATGATTGCGAAGTGGCATCATAGCGACAATCCCCCTGCTGCAAAGCAGTTGGGCATGATCGCGTGTGCATGGAATTTTACTTTCGACATCATCTCATCGCTTCTCGAATGGTGACTCAAATGGCCAAATCAACTTGCCCTGTAACGCGTGCGGAGTTTCTTAAAGATGCAACGCAGGTTGAAATCACGATCAATGGAATTCCAATGACCGCAGACGTCAAAGAATTTTCCACGGGATCACTGGGTTGGTACTTGAACGGCAAGGCCAACGTCAAAGTGGGCGACAAATCCGTCAGCGTGCAGATCGGCATGAACCTGACGATCGTTGGTTCAAAAGAGTTGCCGAAATAGCGTTTTTTTCGACGCTCATCGAGGCGGCTCGAACACAACGAGGCGAGTCTTAACGACCAGAATTGTCCAGCACGCGCAATCCAACACGCAGGTCCATGACGTTGGTGTGAGTCGGGCCTGTCCTGAGCAGACCATCAACAGCATCGAAAAAGTGATAGGAATCATGTCGAGCAAGGTACTGACTGAGATCTAGTTCGCGTTGAGTAATGCGGCGGACAAGCTGTTCATCAGCGATTGCGCCAGCGGCGTCTGTCGGGCCATCTTCACCGTCGGTTCCTGCGGACAGCAAGACCGTGTTTTTCCAGTCAGCGGGATCTTTGTACTCGTCGATGGCGGCCAACACGAGTTCCTGATTGCGGCCGCCTCGAGCAGGAGCACCAGATGCCGTGGCTTTTGCAGCGTCACTGCCAACTGACAGATTCACCGTCGGCTCACCACCACTCAAAATACAGATTCGATGTGGTTCGGTAATCTTAGATTGATGCAATTTCGTCCCCGATTGAAATTGCTTCGCCAAAAGTCGATGCATCAACTGACGGCCTTCTTCCGACGCTTCACCGGCATTTGCGGATCCAAGTGATTCGACTTCGTATCCCAGCGCTGTTGCTTTTGCACGTGCTGCATTGATGGCAATTGAGTTGCTGGCCACAATGCGATTGACCAGTGTCCGCGGCCGTGGATGTTTCGCATCAACCGCGAAGGATTCTTCGCGTTCCGCTTGCTGTTCCAGATACGCAATGACAGTCGGAGGAATTTTGTCGAGCAGGTTTCTGCTTCGCAAAACGCCGATGGCATCGGTGGCGCGTGATTTGGACGGAGTTGTTGGTCCAGAGCCAATCACGTCCAACGGATCTCCGATCACATCGGAAATGATTAGTGTGATCAAAGTCCCCGCACGGCACGCTGCGGCCAATCGTCCGCCTTTGACTTGAGACAATTGCGTGCGCACCAGATTCAGTTCGTGAATTGGCGCACCGGCACCGGCAAGGGCGCGCGTGACGAGCAATTTATCGTGGAGCGTGATGCCCGTTATGGGGCTGCACAGCAGAGCGCTGGCACCACCGGACAACAGCATGATGCAAACGTCCGATTCAGCGAGTGATTGAACTCGGCGAAGGATTTCTGCAGTTCCATCAACAGCTGCCTGCGTGGGTTCGTTGATTCCAGCAGGGCGGGCTGCGTGCAGATGAATGTGCTTCAACTTGCGCACGCAGTCGGCGGGCACGTTGACCCAACCGGAAATTCGATCGCCGACTTTTGCAGACAGAAGTGCGGCTTCGACACCACTTGCCATCCCTGCACCAGCTTTTCCGGCGCCGACAATTTCAATGCGACTCGCCGAGCGCAGCGAAATCTGCACCCCGGCAATTTGCAGTTCGTTACTGGTGGAAACTATCTGGCGTTCAACCGCCAGCGATGAATCAACGGCGGCGACGCCTGCGGTCCAGATGGCAATAGCGTCGTCACGCAGAGACATAAATCACGCAGATGGCCTCATCTGTGAGTAGGTTGAAAGCATTTCAAACAGGTCAGCAGAAATCCGTACATCATCATCAGCAAAATCAGCGATCCATGTCCGGTCCCAGATAATTGCGTCAGCTAGAATCCGAGTCAACTCACCCAATTTCATGGAGACTTCCGGCTCTGGATAAACCGTCATCTCTGGAGCATCAGCCCCGACATACAAGCGCAATCTGGAACGCATGCGTTAATCCTTCAACGTCACGACCACAGTATTTTGGAATATCTTCGGGACGAAGTCGCATCCCCGCAACTTCGTTTGTTGATATCCACTCATCCTCTTCTCCGAGTTTATGTATCGGGTTAAGGATCCAGGAACCTTCATCGAAAATTCCGATCGGGCAAACAGTAGCGATTATCGTCTTAACATTTCCCCGGACAGCCGTATAGCGTGTGAAATCGTGGCACAATCAACTGCAGCAGTTTCTGCTGAAGCGGGGATGTAGTGTGCCGGGATAAAACCG
>JBDNFT010000013.1:0-2025 GCA_041689695.1 Planctomycetaceae bacterium
ATGGGCTGGACGCAATGGTGGACCGCGACTCAGGCACCGCCTTCGCTGAAGTGCATCGTTCCGGAAGTGGCTCCTCCTGACAACTTTTTTAACTGCCCGTATCAGAATGGGATTCTGGTGTGCTGGATGGTGGACTGGGCCGGAATGGTCTCCGGCCGAAATCCTCACAGCAACGGACCCGGACCGTATGGAGGATTCGCGGTTAATCGCGAGGCCGCTTATCGCAACCTGCCTTACATTGATTTTGACAAAACGCGTCGTCATCTGCCGACAGAGTGGTGGCACAAGTGGATTCTGCAAAACACCGCGGAAGGCGAATACTGGAAGAGTATCGCGTATCAGACACCCGAGGACTACAGCAGAGTTAAGGTCCCGTCGCTCGCTGCCACGGGCTGGTTTGACGCGAACTTTTCGGGGACGCCGTCAAACTATCTCGGTGTAAAGAAGTTCGGAGCCACGCCGGAGGCCCGGCAGCCACGCATGGTCATCGGGCCATAGGAACATATCATCAATACTCAACGAGTTGCCGCCAACATCGATTTCGGACCGCAGGCGATCATCGACTGGAACGGCTATGTCTGCCGCTGGTTCGATTACCATCTCAAAGGAATCGAAAACGGGGTACTCAATGATCCGCCGATTCACTTGTTCGTGATGGGACTGAATCAATGGCGCACCGCGACCGAGTGGCCGCTCCCGGAAACTCAGTGGACGAAGTACTACTTGCACAGTGAGGGGAAAGCAAATTCGTCCGCTGGCAATGGCCGACTTTCCACAGTTCCTCCCGGCGATGAGCCGGAAGATCGTTACGTCTACGATCCTGAAAATCCAACGCCCTCCGCCGATTTTCAGAACGGGCATATTGATGGACCTCGCGACATTCAAAAATCTGCCACCCGCGAAGACGTCCTGGTTTACACAACTCCCGTGCTTGAACAGCACGTTGAAATCATCGGTCCGATCACGGCAGAAATCTTCGCGGCCACGAGCGCCAAAGACACCGACTGAATGGTGAGATTGTGCGACGTCAGTCCCGATGGCCGATCCTCGTTTCTGGCAGAAGGAGTGATGCGGGCGCGGCATCGAGATCCGGAAAATGCAGGAGCCTTCAACGCTTATCGCTTGAGTTCCATTGAACCCGATCAAGTTTATCCCTACATCATCGAATTCTGGCGGCCAACCGGCAATCGATTTCTCGCGGGTCACCGCATCCGCCTCGAGATCTCCAGCAGCTACTATCCTTATTATCTGAGAAATCTGAATACCGGTGAAGACAACCTGGGACTCGCAGTCACCTCCGTTGTAGCAAAGCAGCGGATTCATCACGACGCAGCACATCCCTCGCATGTTGTGCTGCCGGTGATCCCATTAAGGTCTCCCTAAAGTCCGCACGGATTGCAGCGAGGAAATTACAGAAGAACGTACCAGGGGACGTTCTATTGATTTAGCTTCCTCGGTCTTCCTCTGGGTCGAAGAGAGGATTCCAGTCCGAGGTCTGCTGCAGTTCTCGTCTGCCAGCGACTGTCACCGAACGGTGTGCCACGAGCAATGCTGTGACGGAGCGACTCGAGCTCGGCTTCTGTTTCCACCCCGTTGACATGCCGAGTCCACTGAGCGGGCTTCAGAATCGGTCCGTCGCACAGCAATCCGTCGGGACCGCTCCGTGCGGTCGGTTTCAGACTTGACCACTCCCAATCCTGGCTTCGCTCAACCATCTTTGCACGCAGGGGATTTCGCTCCACGTAACGCAGCGTAGTGAGGTAATGGCTGTCTGATTGAACCGGAAACGCCTTGAAGCGGCCCTGCCAGACATGCCCACTTCCTTTGTAGTGCCGATGGTACCTGCGGACATGTGAGGTCATCAGCCATTGCATCCAGCGACTCAGGTCTCCATCCTCGCGCGGCCACAACAGCAGATGGAAATGGTCTGGCAGAAGACAAAACCCAGTCAGCCGCATCGAAACTTTCTCGTGGGCCTCCCGCATCAGACCTACGAACGCGGCGAAGTCCTCATCCTGATGGAAG
>JBDNFT010000014.1:0-8715 GCA_041689695.1 Planctomycetaceae bacterium
AATCGTTTCCGTTCCGGGAGACTACAATGATCAATCCGGACTTGCTGACACTGTCGGTGCAGGGACGCCGCACAATCTGTTCGGTGCGATCAGCGGGATGGAACATCTGGAGGGGAATCGGTATCTGGCACTTGCCGATCGCGGTCCGCTCGACGGGGCTTCGCAGTTTCAATGCCGGTTCCATGAAATTGAGCTGTCGATTGACGTCTCCCGAAACCCATCCGTAACGTTTCGACTTCTCGGCACAACGATGCTGACAACGAAAGACGGTCAGCCTCTGGTGGGAGCCTTGGAAGCGTTCGACACTTCAGCACCGATGCAGGGACGACGGCTGGATCCGGAGGGGATTCGCATTCGAAACAGGGACAGTGTCTTTGTGTCAGATGAATACGGTCCGTTTCTTGTCGAGTTTTCTCCAAGCGGTCGGACGCATCGCCTTTTTCCTGCGCCGGATTCGATGGCCGTTGCGAATTTGTCAGTTGATCCGAAGGAAGAGGACGCTAAGAACAAGACAGGACGTGCAGCCAACAGCGGATGGGAAGGACTGGCCATCACTCCGGATGGAAGAAAGCTGATTGCCGCGACGCAGAAATCGCTACTTCAGGACAGGCTGGAGGAGAACGGCAAGAAGGTCCCGGGAGTCCACACGCGACTGGTCGAATTTGATCTGTCGACAACCGCATCGACGCGTCAGTTGGTCTACACGCTTGACACTGAGAAGAACGGAGTCAGTGAACTGCTGGCGGTTGGGAATAGTGACTTTCTGATTCTGGAACGCGACAGCGAAGCCGGGGGCAGTGCTGTCTCGAAACGGATTTACCACATCACGACAAACCACGCGACGGATGTCAGCCAGAAGAAGTCGCTCGCGGGAAACACGCTGCCGGACGGGGTCGTTCCTGTTACGAAGTCGCTGTTTATTGACTTACTCGATCCGCAGTGGACAATTTCCGGTCCGAAGTCACCGGAAAAATGGGAAGGCCTGGCCTTTGGACCTTCACTGCCGGACGGTCGAAGAGTTCTCATCGTTGCCGTTGACAACGACTACGTGCCGGAAGAACCGACTCTGTTTGCAGTGTTCGCGATTGATGCGGCAGACCTGCCGGACTACCGCCGGGAAAACTAATAACATTCAACGGCCTGTTATCGCTGTAAGAAGTCACAGAGACCATCCGTCACTCAAAACATCCAGCAACGCAAGGCTGAGGTTCCGTGAAAAGTACTTCAGGCTTTCCAGCCTGACATGAAGCAGAACGAGTCAGCCTGGAAAGGCTGACGGACTTTATTTCGGGACTGTTTCCTTAGCGAAAATGTTCGACGTGGTTTCAATGGTTTGCCGCGCCGCGATCAAGCCACGCAGGATCTTCATCGCGTGTGCCAGCCGGAAAGCCCATCTCCCCAGATCCGGACGGCGACTTAGGGTGAGGCTGAAGATACGGTTTCCAGTCCTGATTTCGCTTCCGCCGAGTTTCAAAGAATCGCGTATGTGAAGATCGCACGTCCGTTCACTCACTCGTATTGACACCTGATCAGTTCTTGAATGACAAACGTCCTGATTGGCTTAAATGAAAGTGATTGCCAGCAGTTCCCGGTCGCGATTTTTTGGCGGGAATTTGTTGGTATTTTGATCTTCTGTTTCGTAAACGGAGCGGTCATGATGCTTGCCTGGATCTCCCAGTTTACTTCTCAGGCAAAAGGAGTTGCTCAGTACGGATCGCTCGGCAAGGAAGGCACGACGGGCTCTCAGTGCGGATGGTCTGTTCAAACTCATCCGGCAACGTTGAGAGCGTCTGCCTGATGCGCGGGCCGTGAAGGTGGATATTTCGCTGGCCGACGCGCTGCTGTCGGCCTTCGCGATGTTCTCGCTGAAGGATCCATCGACAATTACATTTCCGTGCCACGGGACTCTCGCTGGCAAATTGCCGCGATTCGATCTGACTCCAACGGCAATTTGAGTAGCTTATCCAGTAGACTATTATGTGCTGGAGGATCCGCGACGGCTGTAGAGTGTGATTCATTCTTGGTCGCACAATCAAAGCTCATTTGGCCGTTTCTGCCCAAAGAACAGCGGGTGATTTTTCTTAACCCCCAGAGGTCCCGCGATCTCACGGCGTTTTTGTTCGAGCACGCACAAAACCGAAGGCTTTTACGATCCCGGGTCCGAAACGGACTCAAAACCTGCCGCTCTCTCCCCCGCGGCCCCCCGCGGGTCAACAACCCGGTTGCTTCCGGTGTGCGAGAGCACCCAAGATGTTTCGGAGCCCGAAGATGCGGGAGTCCATCGAAAAGCGGCCTGGCGAGGTCGAACGCGAGTTGGAGATCTTGAAGGTGTGAGTTCTCGGCGATCTACAAGGCGATTAGAAGACTTACTTTCCACTGGACATCGTAGTCCAGACTTAAGGTCAACGCTGTCTTTCCAAATACTAGGCCTCTTTGATGAGCGACAACATAACAAAGAGACCTGACCGCTTTGCATATTTTTGCGTTCTTCTGCAATGGCCGGGACATCCAATCCATAGGAGGGGAAATCATTGCACCGCATTCAGATGTCGATTGACTTCGTCCTGCAACAATCGAATCGTCATGGCACGGTTCCATTTCGGCGATTTCGCAAACACTTGTTTGGCGAGCCGATTGGCCGACTCCAGTTGCAGATTCGCCTCGACCGCATCATTGAGATCATGTTCAGTCATCGCCAAAAAATACTTGGCGTAACACAACTGCGACTCTTGTTCATCTGTTTCCACCTGCTTCTGAATCGCGTTTCGTAGGTACGTTCTAGCCGCCGCGAAATTCCCGGAACGAAACTCGAGGGCACCGAGATCCACCAAATCACCGAGGGATTCTACGCCAAGCGATTCTATTTTCGGCGCAAGTTCCCGGAGGCCACGGTAATCAGCAAAGCCGTGAGGAGCCAATACCGCCGTCCATACAATGATATGCCGTTCCTCGGAATCAGCATCCCCAGCAAATCGGTCATACGATTTCTGGCAGAATCCGGAGTAGAACGAATCTTCCCTCAGTCGAGCACTCAACAACGCGGCCTCGCACATTAGATAGAGATCGTTGAGGTCCGTCGCAACCAAGACTCGCAGATCAACTCGCCCCTGCAGGCCATCTCCAACGACGGTACTGACCATTGAACGCATAATCAATGACTGCCAGGAATTTTGGTTTAGTTCAACGGCTTTATTAGCCAATTCCAAATAGGAACGCTGAAAATCACTGGACGTTAGCGACGCGATCTTTTCAAGATCGAGCGAGGTCATGGTAGATAGGTCTTGCGGATTGATCACGATCGCATTGCGAAGGTCATCGATAACATCGTCGAAACGCTCCTCATCGAAATGCATCCTGGCAAGTTGCTTGTATATCCACCACTGGCCTGGTTCAATCGCAATCGACTTCTGAAACTCACGGATCGCAGCAACCCGCTCTTTCTGTCGCATTAAAAGCGCCGCGAAATGCCGAGGTATTGTTGAATCGCTCCGATCGATCGATGCTGCTGTTTCAAAATTTCCCCTCGCGCCTTCGGCATCTCCGGACAGCTCCGCCCATGTGGCTTTTATCATGTGTAGTGTCTTACTGCTCGCGAAACTTTGCTCAAGCTGCTCGATCACCGACGTGGCTTCTGCGAGGCGACTCCGGCGGTTCAGGAACTCTAACAATTCGACCGATCGGAAATACAACATCTGGTGGTACCAGTCCATCGTCCGGTATTCTTGCGCGAGAACTACCGAATCATTGAAGGCTCGACGGAAAAGCGTTTCAGATTCTTCGAACTTCTTCATACTTTCCAGAACTTCAGCCAAAGCCGAACGCTCCGTAGACGCGATGCAACGTTCGATGTGTTGACTGGGATTGAATGGATCCTTTGCCCGCCGATCCAACAGGGCGATTCCCTCAGTGTATCGGTTGACCGCATCTTCCTTTCGGCCAGCAGAAGCGTGCTGGGTTGCCAGCCAGATCACGGCACCTGGCACGGGATCGATACCCGCTTCGGATGTTACTCGCATCGACTCTCGGACGAAATGTTCGGCTTCGGCGGAATCATTTCTCATCATTTCCGCCACTTTGTACGTGAGCAGGCCCATCCAGGGAGGATGAACTGGGGTACCGCTGTTCTCGATCTGGCGAGTTAGTTCCAGACATTGCTTGGCATCAGTCACGCAAATGCCAAAGGCCTGATGTCCCATGTGCATACGAGAAAACAGCATGTCTACCATGGACGCTCGGTATCGATTCTCATCTGGACACTCGTTGAGAACGGATTCCATCTCAACGATGGCCTTGTTCAACTCTTCCAGGAATCTACGCGGTTCACCATTGGCCTCATGGATTTTAGCGATAGTGTGAAGCGCCACGGCGCGGCGAGCTCGTGCGTAAGGGTCGTCATCATGATCCGCGATGATCTCATCATAAAACGTCATCGCTTTCAGAAGTATGTCCGCCCTCACGGCCTCAACACCGGGCAACTGGGCGAATTTCACAGAAGACGCTTCGGAAACGATCGCATCAAGTGAACTCAGTGCTCGATCGAAATCAACGCGAGATTGCTGCAGCCGCTTCTCACTTTCTTTGCGTGCAGCGATCGCATCTTCTCGTTGCTCCTGAGCGTGCTGCTTAGCCATTTGTGCCTGCACGGCATAGACCACACTGACGCCACTTGCGGCGACAAGCATCACGGCACAGACCGCTGAGGTTGTCAGCCAAATGCGATTCTTCCGGGAGAATTTTTGCACTCGGTACCAAAGCGCAGGAGGGCATGCCTGAACGGGTTCGTCACAAAGATACCGCCGTAAATCAGCGGCCATTGCACTTACGGATTCGTAACGGCGATTGCGGTCTTTCTCAAGTGCCTTCATCACAATCCAGTCTAACTCGCCTCGTAGTTCGTCACTCACGCAGCGTCGGTCAACACGCCGCCTGTCGGCCATCGTGGTGCGGGCCTGAGCGTTGAGCGTGGTCACGCGGGCGCTGGGACGCGGTGGTTCCTGCTCGCGAATAATTCTTCGCAAATCGTCGAAGCTGGCTTTGGACAAAGATTCCTTGTCAAACGGCGGCGTGCCAGTCAGCAGTTCGTACAGCATGACACCCAGAGAATACACATCGCTGCGGGTGTCGATGTCGATGCCGCTCATCTGAGCCTGCTCAGGACTCATGTACAACGGCGTTCCCAGCAACTGCTGATAGCCGGTGAAGAGCGTGCGGTCCGTCAACTGCTGATTGAGTGCCTTGGCGATGCCAAAGTCGATGACTTTAGGGACGGCTTTGTCGTCGTGCATCGTGACCAGCACGTTCGACGGCTTCAGGTCGCGATGAATGATGCCTTTTTGATGGGCGTGCTGGACGGCTTTGCAGATGTCGATGAACAACTCAAGCCGTTCTTCGGTAGTTAGCCGAGCTTCATCGCAGTATTCAGTGACCGGAATACCGCGAACAAGTTCCATCACGAAATACGGGCGTCCAGTCTCTGTCGTGCCGCCGTCGATCACGCGGGAGATGTTAGGATGATCCATCATCGCCAGCGCCTGCCGTTCGGCCTCAAACCGGGCGATCACTTCACTGGAATCCATCCCGGGCTTCAGAATCTTGACCGCCACTTTGCGGCGAACCGGTGCGGTTTGTTCGGCCATGTAGACCGTGCCAAAACCGCCCTGTCCGATTTGTTCCAGCAGCTTGTAGTGACCAATCTCGCGCAGTTGCGTCAGGTCGTTGGCGACTTGCCTGTCGGGCACATATGCCACTGTCTCGTCCGCACCGAAAGCATCGACCATGACGTCCAGCCGATCGACATCCGCGTCCTTCCAAGCAGCGGCCAGCAGGCCCGCGACCTTCTTTCGCAACAGCAGGTCCTGACCACACTGGTCATTCAAATACTCTTCGCATTGCTTTGAGTCCGCGATCGCGCGAGCAGCCGTAAAGATTTCTCGAGCGGAGAGTTGTCCGGAGTTTAAACTGGCCATCGGACATCCTGACGAGAAAAAAGAGCGAAGAGATGGATGAGTCTAGCTACGAAAACGAACTTTGGTAGTTCATGTTCCACAGAAGAATGAATCGATATTACAACACACACGAAAGTCGCCCGCCGAAGTCCTCTCTTCTCCTGTCTCCCCAGCCGCCGGGGGGAGAGTGTTAGAGAGAGGGGGATCGTGAAAATCGCTACGTTGTCTTTCGTGGCAATCATTTCACGGTCGTCCCCCTCATCCAGTCTGCGGCCACTATTTCCGCCCGATCAACGTGACGCATCGAGGATCGCGAACAGATCATCGTCGATCGTTTCAAAGACTCCGTCCAGCAGGGATAGATCACCAACCTCGTCGACCGTGGGATTTTGCAATCGAACAGTCGGCATCTCCAATCGAGACCGCGTATTTCGACGCACAACGGAATTCGGCAGCGATACAAGGTCAGATGGCCGATCCCGCTCGGTCGACAATGTGAATTCCTGAAACTCACAATGCCGCTCGCGTTTCGTCATCACAGTTGTTGCCGGTCGGGAAGCGACCATCGCCATTTTGCTGAACATCGTTCCGGTCGGCCGTTGTGGTGTTGCTTCCAGGTCTGCAACCGGTGGCGGATCGGCAATTCCCTGTGGGTTGCTGTTTCCAGCAGCCAGAGCAAAAGTGATCCCGGCCGCTTGGCTGCCGGAAACACGGCTACGAGCGCCGACGTACTCGTACACGCGATCTGTGCCACTGTCGACAATCCAGATACTCTGGCTGCCGTTGGATGGATCGATCGTCAAACCCGTCGGAGTTTGATTTCCGGAATCGATCGTCCAGCTTCCCACCAGCGAGCCGCTCAACGTGTACTTGAACACCCTGTCGCTCGAGCTGTCGTTGACGACCCACAGGTAAGTGCCATCCGTGACAATGCCTTTCGGGTTCGTGTTGCTTGTATTCAGCGAAAAGCTGCTGGCTGCGGTTTGGCTTCCCGACAGTCGGCCGGCTGCATTGGTGTAGCGATAGACGCTATCGGATCGATTATCGACGATCCATACATCGGTTCCGTTCGTCGCCAGTCCCTCGACCTGAGCCCTGGAACTCAAAGTGCCAGCGGTCCAAGATCCCTGCAGCCCACCAGCCGTGTCGTAGACGTAGACCTTGCGATTCTTGTCCGCAACCCAAACCGTCGTCCCGGCCGCCGTACTGGCCGCACCGCGCGGTGAGGAGTTACCGCTATTGATCGTGTAGTTCTCAATCCAAGTGCCATCGGCAGCGTACTCGTACGTGGCATCAGTTGTCGCATCGTTGACGACGTAGAACTTGGTCGACGCGTCACTGACGGTGATCGTCGCTGAATCGAAGGACACTGCACCATCGGCATCGGTGACTTTAACGCTCACGGTAAAGACGCCTGCAACGGCGGAGCTGAACGTGGCGTTCACACCGCTGGCATCGGTGTACTGGCCATTGCCGTTCAAATCCCACGCGTAGCTGACGATGTCGTTGCCGGGGTCGCTTGAACTCGCCGCCGACAGACTCACGACCGTGCCTTTGGAGGCACTTTGGTCGACGCCTGCGCTCGCGGTCGGAGCGACATTGTTAACTGCGACCGTGGTGGTCGTCGTGGCGGTCGCACCCCGGTTGTCGGTAACTCGCAGTCCAATGACGGGACTTCCACTTTGAGTCGTGGCGAAGTTGACCGAGGCACCACTGGCGTCATCGTATTGGCCGTCACCATCAAAGTCCCACGCGTAGCTGGTGATGGTTCCGTCAATGTCGCTGGATCCCGAGGCACTCAGCGTCACAGAACCACCTTCGTTCATCGCATAAGGACCACCGGCGACGGCAACGGGCAGAGTATTTGGGCCGGCGGGAATCGCGGTGATGCGAACGTTGTCGACGTTGGCGTCTTCATCCGAAGCGCTGACCTTCGACCTGAAGCGAATCTTCAAATTCGACGATGAGTAAGCGGTGAGATCAACCGTTTCGTTATGCCAAACGTTTTCAGTATCGACGTTACCATTCAAGCGACGGACGTCCTGAATCCAAGTCGATCCACCGTTGGTCGAGACATCCAGCGACAAGTACTCGCCCGCATCAAAGCCGCTTTCGATCAGCCAATCAAACGTCAGAGTCGCCGTCTGCATACCGCTCAGATCGATCGCCGAACCGATCGTCAACGTGGCATTGTTGGCCGAACCGTCGACTTCCGCGGCCCACGATCCGTTGGTGGCCCGTTGAGACGATCGAAACCAGTCATTCTGACTGTCTTCGACCCAAAGACCGTTCCATTCGCCGACTTCAAAGCTGTCGGTGAACAGCACGAGCGGCGCGTCATTGTCGGTATTGGTCACACGGAGATCATTGGCATTGAAGCCCTCGTAGGCTGGGTCGGCGCTGGTGGCTGGACCGAGAACAATCGAGTAGCTCTTATCACCATCGATTGCAGTATCGTCAACGCCAGTGACGATGACCGTTTGAGGCACATTCCAATTGGCTGGCGTAAACGTCAACGAACTTGTTGAAACAACGCCTTCGTTGGAATCACTCGACGAGACGGGAATCGTGACATCAGCGGTCGGTCGAATATCAAGGACGACATTGAAGCTGGTTGATGTGCCGTCTTCGGATGTCACGAGGCCAACCGAAGGACTCACCGTGGCACCTGCGGCGATGTTCAACTTCAGCACGTAGAGGTCACTGGATGCATCCGCGTTGACAAAGACTTGTCCGGTGGGCAGAGACACCGTCGAGGAAAAAGTACCAA
>JBDNFT010000015.1:0-3414 GCA_041689695.1 Planctomycetaceae bacterium
CGGCGAACCGATCTACACACGCATGTACAAGGGCTATGACTTCGACGTCATCGCAGCACCATTTAGCGATGCTCCACGAGAAGTGATTCTTGGCGACAACTGGTGTCGTTTTTACGTGCGTATGCTGGAAGTCGTGCAGGCCATTCGTCTGGTCCGTCAGTCGATTCCAAAATACAAAGCCGCCACTGGTAGTTATCGTGAAGTATTCAAGCTGAACACGAAGTTGCCAAAAGACGAAGTGTATCTGGAAACAGAATCTCCACGTGGTCAGATGGGTTTCTACGTTGAGGGCAACGGCGAAGGCAACCCGCTTCGCGTCCGAGCCAAAAGCAGTTGCTTTTGTAACGTGGCAATCACCGACCAAATCTGCAAGGACGTGCCTCTGGCAGACATCCCTGCGATCGTCGGTTCGCTCGATATCGTGATGGGTGAGATCGATAGGTAGGTTCGTTGCGCGTTAGTTGCTGGCGAAGTACAAGGGGTTGGGCAGCCCAGCAATCAGTATCGACAATTGCTCCTGAAAAATGGTTTACCACATTGATGATGGCCCTTGGCGAGTGTGGTCTCTGGTAAAATGCAAAGCTCTGTTGGAAACATCACTGGCAGGTTTCGTAGTCGATCACACTCGCGTGGAACTTGGCCCTGGCGAACAGATATTCGAAGCAGCGAAGACGGCGATCAAGTGCTGGGAGCAGTTTCAACTGGGCTGGGTCGAAACCAGTTCCAGGGACATTCCCATTGAAAAAGGACAGGTCGTAGGAGTCCTCGCCCGAGTCTTCGGACTATGGTGTTTGAACGCTTGCCGAATTGTCGCGGTTGTCGATGAAGTTGGAACGATCAGTCGTTACGGCTTTGTTGACGGAGCCATGTCGAATCCGGTGAAGAACGATTTCAGGTTGAGTGGAATCGAAACGACGATATCGTATGGTACGATATTCATGGCTTTTCACGGCCAAATCATTTTCTGACTCGCCTTGGCTATCCGATTGTGCGAAGAATCCAGAAGAGGTTTGGCCGCCACTCTGCGGCGGCGATGCAACTGGCGATCAAGAAAATGCCATTCGGTGAAAGCAGCAAGTTCCAATGATGACGCTCGGACAGGTTCTCTCGATCCAAATCGGACAGATTGAAAGATTCGGTGATGTACGCCAGGCCACGGCGACAGGCAGATGATCTGCGTCTGGCGGAGTGTCCTGCACTTTCCGAATCATGGCGAACAAATCTGGAACATCGATGAGTAAAGCCGCACTTCGCCTTGGCCTCTGCTGTACTTTCTTAGACCAGCCCATCAAGTTTAGCAACACGACCATCACCGCCATCGCAAAGATGAAGCGGTCGGATGCTTTGATCAAGTTGAGCCGTCTCTGCATGGAGAACGCTGACGCCCTGCTGGCCGCTCTCCAGTTCTGTGCGGCGAACGACATCGGTTGTTTCCGGATCAATAGCCAGATCCTGCCGATCAAGACTCATCCGGAATCTGGATATCACATCAACGATCTGCCGGAAGCCGATGAGATCATTCGTCGGTTCAAGGAATCTGGCGAGTTCGTGAAGAAGCACAAGCTGCGAACCTGCTTCCATCCTGATCAGTTTGTTGTTCTGAATTCGCCTCGTGCTGATGTCGTTGAGAAATCTGTCCTTGAACTCGAATACCAGGCTGAGGTTGCTGAATGGGTGGAGGCCGATGTAATCAATGTTCATGGAGGTGGAGCGTATGGAGACAAGCAGAAGGCCCTCGCAGATTTCGCTCGCAACCTTGATCTGTTATCGCCACCAGCAAGAAGTCGCGTAGCTGTTGAGAATGACGACAAGACCTACACCCCAGCCGATCTGCTGCCACTGTGTCGAGCAACAGGCATTCCTTTGGTATACGACGTGCATCACCATCGTTGCAACCCGGATGAATTGAGCATCGAAGAGGCGACCAGCCAAGCCATTGCCACATGGAACAGCGAACCGATTTTTCATATTTCCAGCCCAATAGAAGGCTGGGACGGCCCAAAGCCTGAACGACACCATGACTTCATTGACGTGAATGATTTTCCAAAGTGCTGGCGACGAAAAGCCATCACCGTTGAAGTGGAGGCAAAGGCCAAAGAAGTGGCCGTGGCAAAGCTCCTGTCGGAACTGAAGAATAAAAAATCCGACGCCACGTGGTTTGTCTACCTGATCCGTTGTGCCGACAATTCTCTCTACACGGGAATCACCAACAATTTGCCGCGCAGGCTGGAACAACACAACGCGGGAACTGCTTCTCGCTACACTCGTACCCGCCTGCCAGTTACCTTGGCCTACCAGGAACCGCAGCCCAGCCAGAGCCAAGCATTGAAAAGAGAACTCGCCATTAAGGCTCTTTCACGACAGCAGAAAGAATCCCTGGCCAAAGCTGTCCAGTAGACTTGGGTCATCAATGCACAAACATTTGTACTGTAGTAAGCACCTATGCACAACGAAATTGGCAAAACCTCGTTTAACCGTCAGCCGTATGCGTACGTTTTTCCGCACTTGCGTACGCCTGTCGGCTAACGGTTAAACACTTAAACTTATGTGCCGGTGCTTAGTGCCGTTTGGGCCTGAGGAACAGTCTCGAAATTCAATGAACTCTTGAGGTCATCGTTGAACGCATTGCCATTCGTTAACCTGAATCTGCGACGAAATCCGTTTGGCGAGTTGACAGCAACTGAACGGACTGAGTTGGCGATTGTTGACAACAGAGAAGTGCTTCAGCATCTGACTTTGGATAGGGCAGCCGTGCAGGTTGTCGGCGAAAAAGGTTATGGCAAGACAACGCACCTGCTTTCACTTGCCATTCATTTTGCAGGCCATGTCTACATCCATATTCCAGAAGATCAGCGTGCCGTGATTCCTGCGGCAGGCGATCCTTTATTCATCGACGAAGCTCAACGTCTCACATTGTTCCAGCGATTGCAGACCTTTCGCTCAAACCGTCGGCTCATTCTGGGAACACACACGGACTTTGAAAAAAAACTTTGCCGCGCGGGCCGACCGGTAATGACAATTGCGGCAGATCGATTCACAAACGCGTCACGTGTGCATAACCTGCTGAACGCACGCATCGAATTTGCACGTCGAGGTCCAGGGCCAATTCCATCCATTACGCTCAAGACTGCACTGAAATTGTTTACTCAGTTTGGTTCAGACATTCGTGGAATGGAGCATTCGATGTATCATGCCTTTCAACAACTCAGGGACGTTCAGGATGTCTAAGTGCGATATCAGCATCGAATTTGACCGCAAGGACCGCACGTACTCAGGCGGCGAGACAGTCACGGGAAAGGTCCGTTTTCGAGTCAATGAAACCGTGAAGAGCAACGGTATCACATTGATGCATCAATGGCGGACTCATGGTCGCGGCAACACAACTTCAGGACCGAAAGAAAAAGTGGAACTCGC
>JBDNFT010000016.1:0-6343 GCA_041689695.1 Planctomycetaceae bacterium
AAAATATCAATGAGCCCTGTGTTATCCACACTCGCTTCGGCTCAATCGGAGATGCGGACACTGCGACCGTGAAACTGCAGCTGGTAACGCAGGAGCCTGTCACTGCATCATATCATCCAATCGGAAAACTCATTGAGGTACGACATGGTGAAGATCCCGTATTGCGTCAGGCAGCTCAGCGGATGATCGATGAGATTCGCATCGTGCGAACGGGACCATTCGAAGACGGATTTGCGATCTGGACCTCGCCTTTCGAATTCAATGGAGAGGCGGGTGTGGCCGCGATCATAGTTTGGGCTGTTGATAATTCGTTACTGACATTCCATGGCGTCGCAGATGGCAAGGAGTTGCGATTCGACTTTTCGGAAACTCCGGAAAACATCAAGAGTTTCGACGTCGTCGTGCGGCCATACACACATATGGTAACGTTCGAGAATGTGTCGCTGAAGCCAGGAAAGCAGACGGATGTGAAGGTGTCGTTTGAGCTGGTTTTAGCGCAAGGCAGCTTCGTTGCAGACATACAGTTTGACGAAGCGGCTGAACTAAAACTCTTTGCTCAACGGCTGCGTGCCATCGCACCCGCGGATTGGACCGTTGAGCAAAACTACTGGGCATTTCGATTGTTGGGGCCGAAGGTCCCTGACGGAGAAACTCAGGCTTCAATCCTGCTGTGGTTCGATGACTACAATATTGTTCCGGGTTATCTTGATAAACGCGACAAGTCTCAGTCAAAGATCGAGGCTCTCGACAACACTCGGATTGGCCAGGGTTACTTTGTACGCAACAAAGAGTCGTATAATGGATGGGCTGATTTCTTTCTGGATGTCCGAAAAATTGAGCCTGTTGATCGTATCGCTTTCGCCGATCTTGATGGACTCCGCAATGTGAATTGGTTCCAGATCGCATTGGTGCGGGATGTTGAAGTTGGAACTGACGGACGACGAGTGCGTATGCTGGAGACTCAAAGTGGTCTCGGTCCAATCGATTTTGGAATCACGTCTGTGACAAAGTATCTGGTCATCGGTCGGTTGCCGGATCCAAAGACAGCATCGACGGATGAAGAACGAGCAACGGCAGAACGGTATCTTACGACAGTCAAAGAATTGCGGGCTGAGGCTGAGGCTCTGGGTGTGCCCGTTGTATCAGTCGCGGAACTCGATTGGTACACGCGGACTCAACTGCTGGACGGTAGCAGTGTTGAGCGAGTTACTCGGCCCACAGATCCCAATCAAATTCAACCGCCGACATGCCTGATCACAGGCGAAAGGCTTGTCGCCGTGCCGGTTGCACAATCTGCCGCTGCCGACAACGAACAAAAGCCGATTGAGTAAATCCCGACGACGTTGCAAGGGCTGATCACGAACGTCGATGCTGCCCGGAATCTTGTAGAAATCAGTCTCGGTGCGGACGACGGGTTGGTCGCGGGACAAGTGTTGGAAGTTTACGAACGTCTGCCCGGAAGCAACGACCCATCGCCAGTGGCTAAAGCGAAGATTCGGATCACCAATGACATCGATCCGGACAACGCGATAGCTCAGATCATTCAATTGCAGCCAAACGCGGTCTTGCAACGCGGTGACGATGTCGTGGGTGCAAAGGTCGTTGTTTCATCAGTCCATCCGGCGGAATGAACTGGATGTCACAGCACGAAACAAGTCGCGATGCCGTGGTCTCCGGCAACATGATATCGAAGTCGAAGGGCGCTTGGCGGCAGGTCACCGATCAAAAGACCTGGCCCATTTTTGTCGTTTCACTACGTGTCGTGCGTGGGACTTTTTGTTGACAGGACGATTAAGGTCAGGACGATGAATCGCAATTTGTGTTTCTAATCGTCCTGTCCTTAATCGTCCTGTCAAAATGAGAAGCGAAGTTCATCACTCAGAATGCAAAACGGTTCAGACGTAAATTCAACGACAAAACAACCTACCTGATTTTTTTCATCGCATTGTTGGGATGCTTGAGAACAATGGACATCGGCGTGTTTTTGCAACGGAACGCAATATCGACACATTACGATTCAGTGCCCACTACGACATCACTCGACCCGTTTGGCAGCAGAGATTTCACCCATGACGATTCCGCGTCGCTGAATGGTGGCGACATTTCTCGGCGGTAGCTTAGTGAATAGTCGTAGCCGGCTTCATCGTAGACAGTATCGAACACGGCTTGCAGGTCGAGCGTCACTTCTCGATCGCCAGGGTCCAGCGGAATGGGAATCACCGGCAGACGGTGGTTCATTGGCCAGGCATAAACCGAAAAGGTGCTGCGACGGGTGCTGCGACGAATTAGGGCGAAGTAGTCGCCGGCTGGCAGAGGTTCCAGCGTCGGCAGTCGTTCACCTCCACGCAGCAGATCGAGTTCCACAAGATTCGTGGCACTTTGAATCACTTCCTGACGCTTCGCCAGATATGTCGGACGACCTCGGGTTCCCATGCGTTTATTGAAGGGTGACAGCAATTCGATGACCGTGACGACTTCGGATGAATCCAGTCGCCGTATGACAAGGTATTTTTCTTCGACTTCGAAAGACATTGGCACCGTCCGTTCGACAGGTTCCAACGTGGCCACCGCCGACTCGGAACCGCTCCGCGAATAACCAAAGCTGTCCGGATGACGCAAAATCGCCACGTCGGGACGAATCGTTTTGACATCGTCCAGAGGATGTTCGACGTAAATTCTACGTTCCGTCCGCACGACATAATCCGGGCGAATTCCCGGCAGTAACTTCACTGCCATTGTCGTAATGAAACGAGAATGAAAATCTTCCCATTCGTCACCTTCAAGGAACGGGTCCATTCCGGGAAATGGTGATGGCATAGCGAGCATCCGACGAAAGGACAGAAAAACATCCGTTGTAATCTGCGTTGCGAAACTCCCGGCACGAAATGTGAGAGCCGGATTTTGGTAAAGCGGACCTCCAATTGTACACTGTCGATAAGGAAACAACAGCAGTAGTTCGGCCAGCCTATTGAATTGTGTGCCGTGGAACACGACGTGGCAACCGTTATGTTCCCCTTGTGGGCGACTGAGCCTCATTGCATGTTACTCCGATGTCGTATTACCTCGATCCTGCATTGTCCCAAGATGCCGATCATAGTTATCTCGCTGCAGACACCAGATGATGATTCCGATCGGCCCACCAAGCAGGATGAATGCGATCAGCGACACCCAAGACGGTGGCAATTTGCGATCGGAAATCCGTGATCTTGATTCGCTCGACGCCGTTCTCCAGCAGAATATTGGCGGGCTTAATGCCGCGATGAATCACGCCTTGCTTGTGAGCAGCAGCCAGTCCTTCGCCAATCTGCCGACCGATGCGCAGGATTTCGGCAAGATTGCGAAATAAAATTGTCTCGTTCTTTCGCAGGCTGAATCTGCAACGCTCGTAGAAACAATCCCTCGATCGAATTTGGTGCAACCGAAGCGACAGACAACGGTTCGTCGCCAGTGAACGTCTCGTCGGAATTTGCTGAATCTCGACCAGTGGATGGCGTCGGTTCGTCAAAGTTCATGATGAACTCCCAAATGCAACTAAGTAGGGTGCGTGAAGCAAAGCGTAACGCACCATGTTCTGGCCTGTGATGTTTCAAACCCGCGTTTGGCATCGCAACGATTGCCGTTGTGGTGTGTTGCGCTCCGCTGCACACACCCTACGTGTTGAAGCAACGCCCAACAACATTCCATGCGAGATCGATAGTGACCTCAGGAACGGATGGCCAGGATCCGTTTCGTTGCCGTTTCGAACGTCTGCTGGTTGGGGATTTTGGATTGATTGCTATACTTTGGGGAAACGGAAACGAAAAGTACGTCAGGCTTTCTAGCCTGACAAGAAGCAGAACATGTCAGCCTGGAAAGGCTGACGTACTTTATTGCAGTACTGTCCCGATAAGCATTCCATCCAACTCAGGAAACAGAATCATGCCAATTCACGACCTGGCGATTGAAACCTGGAATGGGTTAAGCAACCGAACCGGCGGATTGACCGAAGATCTCGAAGGTGGTGTTGTCACCAAAGAAGCCCCCACGACGACGATCATGTATCGCAGCAGCGAAGAGATTTATGCAGCGCGAGCAAATCAAATCACGATCCGTCATCATCTCGGCGAAATCGTTGCCATTATCGAAATTGTGTCGCCCGGCAATAAGGATAAACGCAGCGCGGTGATTGACTTTGTGGAAAAGGTTGTCGATTTTATTCGCAGCGGCGTCCATGTTCTCATCGTTGATCTTTTTCCTCCTACGCCGCGTGATCCGAACGGGTTGCACAAACTGATCTGGGACGAAATCGGCGACGAGGCGTTTGAATTTCCCACTGGCCAGGATCGGCTCCTGGCATCGTATCCGGCGGGGCGGGAAAAAGTCGCTTACCTTGAACCGTTGGCCATCGGCGACACGATGCCTGACATGCCGCTGTTCCTGACGACCGAAACGCATATCAAGATCCCGCTCGAAGCAACCTATCAAGTAACATGGGAGTCATTGCCGAATGAGCTCCGCAACGCCGTGGCGACCGGACTTCCAGCCGCCGATATCAAATAAAATGACCAGACAAAGAGGATGAATATGTCAGACGCAGCTATCGATGATCGCGACGAACGATTGGCGGTTGTGTTCGACCAATTGATGCAGGATTCTAAAGGTGGGGCGGCACAGAAGAGGCTCAATGATGCCATTCGAAAGCATCCCGATTTGGCGACGGATCTGCGAGAGCTGTTTGCGACGGCTCAAATCGCAGACGACATCGCGCTGCTGCAATCATCTGATTTGAATCATTTGACTGGGGGCGGTTCGAAGACATTGCGAACATCCGGTTCCATCGCCGCGGGATCTGCGATCGGCACGACAATCGGTGAATATGAACTACGAGCGGAACTTGGCCGTGGTGGAATGGGCGTCGTGTATAAGGCGTATCAGGCCAGCCTGCAGCGCACGGTGGCCTTAAAGATGATTCCCAATGCGGCGTTTGCGGCTTCGCAGGATTTAGCACGGTTGCGGGCCGAAGCGTTAGCTGCGGCGAGGCTGAGCCATCCTAACATCGTTCCGGTCTATGAAGTTGGTGAGCACAATGGACAGCCCTGGTTCAGCATGCAGTTTATTCAGGGCAGGACATTATCTGATCGGCTGATGAAAGGACCGATGTCTCCACGTGAAGCGGTTGCATTGCTGGTTCCCATTGTCGATGCCATCGGCGCGGCTCATCGAGCTGGCGTTCTGCATCGGGATCTTAAGCCAAGCAACATTCTGATCGCAACGGACGGGACGCCATTCGTCACGGACTTCGGGCTGGCAAAACGAGTCAACGTGGACGAAGAATCACGGACGGCATTTGGCGTAGACTCCGACATGGCGAGGCTAACTCTAAGCGGCGCGATCCTCGGAACTCCCGCATGGATGTCGCCAGAACAAGCTGCTGGCCAGACGGATTCCATTGATGTCGCCACCGACGTCTATAGTCTTGGTGCGGTACTGTTTGCGATGCTCACAGGTCGTCCACCGTTCCAGGCGGCCTCACCTTTGGACACGGTCCTGATGGTGCTGGAAGAAGATCCGCCAAACATCCGTATCCTCAATCGCGCGGTCGATTCTGATCTGGAAATGATCGTGATGAAATGTCTGCAGAAGCCGCAGGACTTGCGGTATTCATCTGCGGCTGCGTTAGCCTCAGATATGCGAGCGTGGCTGAACGGTGAACCGGTGAGTGCCCGCTCATCCACGATTGCACAGGTGATGACGAGGTTGTTTCGTGAATCGCATCACGCGGCGATTCTGCAGAACTGGGGACTCCTGTGGATGTTGCATAGCCTGGTTGTCCTGATGTTATGCCTGATCACCAACTTCATGCAGTTTCAAGGAGTCACAAATCGCTGGCCGTATGTTGGGTTGTGGGTTGTCGGCCTGGGTCTTTGGGCTGCGATTTTCTGGAACCTGCGGCATCGATCTGGCCCGATCACAGCCGTGGAACGCCAAATTGCCCATCTTTGGGCTGGGAGTATGATCGCATCGTCGATGCTATTCTGGGTTGAGTCCATTATGGACCGTCCGGTGCTGGAGTTTTCGCCGGTCCTTGGAGCGATCGCTGGCATGGTTTTCCTTGCAAAAGCAGGGATTTTGTCGGGCCAGTTTTATATCCAGTCGGCGATGATGTTTGCGACCGGACTCGTGATGGCCGCTGTCGAACACAGCGATTTACCAGACTTTAGTGTATCTTTGTTCGGTGTTATGTCGGGACTTACGTTCTTTTTGCCCGGCCTGAAATACTATCGGCAACAACGGCGAACTGTGCGATAATCTGCGATGACGGCATCCGACATGCTGTATGTAGGACGGGTCTCCAGACCGGTCC
>JBDNFT010000017.1:0-1653 GCA_041689695.1 Planctomycetaceae bacterium
AGTGCAGCCCCGATCCAGAATCGAAGTGTCATGTCACGGAGTTCAACGTTGTCCTCGTCGTCCGATCCCGCACTCACTGTTTGCAATTCCAGCGCCATACCGCATTTGGGGCAGTCGCCCGGATGGTCCTGCTGCACTTCGGGATGCATCGGACAAGTATAGATGGATTTTTCGGCCTTCGGCTTGACCCATGCGGGATTGCGTTCGAGAGCCATGCCGCATTTCGGACATGCGCCGGGTTTGCTGGACTGAACACCAGGGCACATTGGGCAAACGTATTTGGCAGCATCAGACGGCGACACCGCCGTCACGTCGTGGCCATCATCACCAGATGATTTTCCACAACAGCCGCCTTCCTCTTTCGCGGCAGCACCTTGAGCCAGAAACTTCTTTCGACAGCTCGCACTGCAAAAAAAGAACGTCTGCCCGTCGCGCTCGGCACGCAGTTCAGAAGCTTCGTCCACTTTCATTCCGCAAATGGGATCTATCGCCATCTTCATTGAACCTTATACAACAGTTGCCAGATAATTCATCTGACGTTGGTGCCTTCATTATCTCGAGAAGGGTTTATGGATCGCCTGATCAGTGGTGTTCTCTGCCAATGCTTGAATTTACATCGTCGATATTGAGATTGAGGGTGCGGCAAACTGAGCGGGCGATCATCAGTTCTTCATCCGTGTGAATCACCCGCACGATGACTCGTCCAGCAGCAGCGGAAACAACTTCAGCGGCCGCTTTTTTATTGCGTGCCGGATCCAGTTCGACCCCAAGAAAGTTCAGATCTTCGCAGATCCGCGAGCGTATGACCGGAGCGTTTTCGCCAATGCCTCCGGCAAAGACAAGTGTGTCGAGTCCGCCCAACGCTGCGGCGAATGAGCCGATCCACTTTTTGACCTGGTAACAAAATAGTGCGAGCGCTTCGGCTGCTCGTACATCTTCAGTTTCAACCGCCAACAGATCCCGCACATCAGAACTGGTTTCTGAAATGCCCAGCAGTCCGGATTGCGAAGTGACCATTTCGTCAAACTTCTGCGTGGTCATGTTTTCCGTGCGCGAAAGATAATTGACGAGTCCAGGATCCAGATCGCCTGATCGAGTGCTCATGGGCAACCCGGCCGTCGGCGTGAAGCCCATACTGGTGTCGATACTCTTGCCGTTGCGCACGGCGGCCAGACTTGCGCCATTACCAAGATGCGCGAGAATCACGCGGCCGCTGGTGGCCGCTGGATCTCCAACGCGGATGAGTTCTTCCATCAGATACGCATAAGACAAACCGTGAAAGCCGTAGCGATGAATTCCTTTTGCGTCGAAGCGTCGAGGCAGGGGAAGAAGTTTGGCGACACGCGGCAGCGTGTTATGAAATTCCGTGTCAAAGCAGGCCACCTGAAGCAGCTTTGGATACCGCTGACGGAACGATTCCATGAGCTGTATTTCGCCCGGCAGATGTTGCGGATTGCAGGGGGTGATGTGGTGCAGTTCCGCCAATAATTCTGCAGTGACCAATTCAGGCGCCGTGTGTTGCATGCCATGCACCACGCGGTGTCCCACGGCCGCTACCGAGGCGAAGGCAATTTGCTCTTCCAGCCAATCGATCAGAAATTTCGCTGCAACTTTGTGATCAGCAGCGTTGAGACTGCGGCTATCCCGCTGTCC
>JBDNFT010000018.1:0-2609 GCA_041689695.1 Planctomycetaceae bacterium
ACTCGCCCGATTGAAGACATCACGCCAGGAATGCGAGTCCTGGCCAGCAATCCGGAACTTCAGGAGACGCTGCCGGATTCGGAGGTGACCCCTGCAGACTGGCGTTTGGTATCTCTGACCATGACGAAAGAAGATGGCGGCACTCTGCAAGTGCAACTGCTGAGGCCGATCGAATGGCTAGCGACTGAAGTGGTCCTCTTGTTCAAGTCCACGGACTGTCCACAAACACTTTATTCCAGTCGAGCGAATCAGCAACAAGCGGTGCAGAGAATTGATTGTCCATTCCACCGTTTACTCATTGGCCAATCGATCTATCTCAATCTTCCGGAACCAGGAGCGCAGGGACAAGCCACTGTCACAGCAATAGATCTTTGTCCGCCGATCGAAGCTGCGATTCAAGGTCGTCGTCTAGTCACAGGCACATTTAGGCATTCAGCCGCCAATGTCATTCGGATTCGTGTAGAAAGCGAGGCGGAAGAATTTGGGGTTACTGACAACCATCCTTTCTGGAGTCTTGATCGGCAAGAGTTTGTCGATGCTGGAAACCTTCAAATTGGGGAACGACTGCAATGTGCAGACGGAAAATCCACGCGGGTCGAAGTAGTCTCTCGTCGATCAGCATCGCGGCAGGAGGTCTACAACTTCGAAGTTGAAAGTGAACATGTCTATAACGTGGGAACGAGTGGGATACTCGTTCACAATGCATGCCCGCTGTCAATTTTTCGTTCCGCCACGCATGGCTCACCCTCGCATCATTCGGAAATGGTAAATCAAGCGAGGTCATTGTTGGGCAGTCCGGGTGTTACCAATTTACGGACGAATCAAGCACTGAGCGACGGGACGAGAACGCTTTCAAATCTTCGTCCGGACGTGCAATACATTGAAAATGGCCTGATCCACATCATTGAAGTAAATAAGACTGGGGGTCTTGGATACGGAGCACAACGGCTCCTTGAAATGAGGGCGTCTCTAGGATCACTTTTTGGCAGTTACATACAGATCAACATTTGACAACAAAACTCAAGGTTGAGCCGTGCCATATATCGTTGACTATCACCTCGTGCAGTTTCAGTACTTCGATTCCAACGAAGCGGTGCCGAAGGGCTCCGACTATGCGGCGATATGGAAGGGGCTTGCACGTTTTGGTAAGCGAAAGGTGTCAGGCTGTTTTTGGCGCCTGAACGAAGCGAAGTTCGCTAAGGCGCGACGCATACACCTAGGTGATGCAAAGAGTATCGAGGCTTTGATTTCCGCAGACGATGCCCCGCTCTTTGGAGGCGGATGCGAGACTAGGAAGGACGCAATTATTCCCAACCGCGACTCGGATTTTCATGTTTCAATGCTTTCAGAATTACGAAGCAAAGCTGGTCCCGCTCTTCCAAGTTTTCAGATGGCAGTTTCCCACGACTGGCTGTCCACAATTGAAGAAGCAGTTCTAATTGAAATACTTCGGGATAACTATCACGAGTTAGATCGTTGTTCGCCGCGATATGGATTCGTCGAGTTGGCGGTCGGACCAGAAACTTACGCAGGTCTTGCTTACTCTCCTGTGATCTCGGCGAACGCTCCGCTGAGCCGCCTCGTCGATGAGGCAATTTGGGCCCGAGGCATTTCACTCGGCCTGGATCGAGTACGAAGTATCTATTGGGGAAACTACCTCGGCCCTAGGCTACTGGAAAAACTTGGTGGAAAGGCATCGTTTTTGAATGATTACGAGAAGCAAACTCTACTTACCGATGGTACTCACAACGGCGTTGTATGGGACTTTCCGAACGGGGCATTTGTATCCCTCACGAATTTTCCTCGCGATCTAGCGCCGGGAAATGCCTGTTTGGTCGCTGAGCGCAACCTCTTGTGGTTGCGAGACCGACTCTGCGACGGCGGTGTCCTTTAGCAACCTTTACATACACATGAGCGACAGCGATCACGATTCACTTTCGGTTTCCAAGAGCAATGACCAACAACCACATGTCGAATCAGTTCGCGGAATCTTGGCCGCAATCCAGATTAATATCTGCAACGCAATTTGCTTTCCGGCCTGAAAGGCCATGAAATGTTCGCCGCATGAACTGGCGGGGCGGCATAAATGGCTCCTTGGAATGCGGTAGCTCAGTACCGCACTCCAAAATGGGAGACAAATGTTTCGTTCACGTCCACTTTCCGGAGATTACAGATATGTCCCAGCCAGTTTTCACAACACCAACTGAAATCGACCGCATAGGTCGCCGATACTTTGCATTGATCGTGCCGATCGTTCTAGCGGCGATTTGTCTCTGGATGGCAATGCCGAATGCCGTCGTTTCGCGTGGCGTAGGCTTCCAGCCTGCGAACATACAGCCTGAGAATCTGTCGATTTCAGTCACGACACCGTCCCTCAGAAACGCCATCCCGGTCAGCCTGCCCTCCGCTTCGCCAAAACTCATCACTCGCCCGATTGAAGACATCACGCCAGGAATGCGAGTGCTTGCCAGCAATCCGGAACTCCGGGAGACGCTGCCTGATTCGGATGTGACACCTGAAGATTGGCGGCTGGTGTCGCTGACGATGACGAAGGAGAACGGCGGTACGCTGAATGTGCAGCTGCTCCGACCATTGGAGTGGTTTCTGAC
>JBDNFT010000019.1:0-4067 GCA_041689695.1 Planctomycetaceae bacterium
GAAATGGCATTTCGCATGCAGACCAGCGTGCCGGATCTGATCGATATCTCCCATGAACCAAAACATGTGCTCGACAGTTATGGTCCGGATGTGCATCGTACTGGAAGCTATGCATCCAACTGTCTGCTGGCTCGTCGGCTAGCGGAACGCGATGTGCGTTTCGTGCAGTTGTTTCATATGGGGTGGGATCATCACGGCGGACTGCCGAATGCCGTCCGGGGCCAGGTACGCGACACGGACCAGGCAACAACGGCATTGATCAACGATCTGGAACAGCGTGGTTTGCTGAAGGATACACTGATCGTCTGGGGTGGTGAGTTCGGAAGAACCGTTTACTCGCAGGGCAACCTAACGGCGGATAACTATGGTCGTGATCATCATCCTCGCTGCTTCACAGTCCTGATGACAGGAGCAGGCGTGAAGGGCGGTTTAACGCTCGGGGAAACCGACGACTATTGTTACAACATTGTCCGCGATCCCGTCCATGTGCATGACCTGAATGCCACAATTCTGCACTTGATGGGAGTTGATCACAAACAGCTCACGTACAAATATCAGGGCCGCGATTTCCGGCTGACGGATATTCATGGCGAACTGGTGAAGCCGGTGCTGGCATAACAATCTCCCATAATGTGCTGAAATCAAGTTGGGTGGCACTTTTTATTACTTCTAAACAGCACATTGATTTCGCGTTTAGGATTGGACCGATGAAACCGCCTCTGAAGATTTGTGTTGCCGTGTTGTTGGCAATGCTGGCTGCGCCGCACGCAGCAGCTGAAATTGCCCCAACCCAAAGCCCAGCGGATACCACACCCCTGAAACGCAAGACGGCCGTTAGCATAGTGGCGGAGAAATTCCATATTAACGGCCAGTCAACTTATCTGGGCCGTACATGGAAGGGCAAGCCGATCGAAGGGCTGCTGCTGAACAGTCGCATGGTGCAAGCCACGTTCGACGACCGCAACCCGGAGACCGTGACGAGGTGGGCTTACCCGGATACAAAGAACTGGGATGCGGACCGCAATACCGCCGAGTTCATGGAGATGATGCCGATGTGGCGAAAGCACGGGTTGCTGGCCGTCACATTGAATTTGCAGGGCGGCAGTCCAGAGGGTTATTCGAAAGATCAACCGTGGTACAATTCAGCCATCAACAGCGACGGCAAACTCGATGGAAAATACATGGACCGTTTTGAGAAGATCATCGACAAGGCCGACGAATTAGGCATGGTGGTCATCCTTGGCCTGTACTATTTCGGACAAGACCAGAGGGTCCGCGATGAACAGGCGGTGATTGCTGGCGTGGACGCGGCCACGGAATGGCTTATCGGTCAGCAATACACCAACGTGCTGGTGGAAGTCAACAACGAGTGCGACGTCAAGAGTTATGACCATGACATCCTGAAACCCCAGCGAGTTCACGAACTGATCGAGCGGGTGAAGACGCGGAGTTTGGAGCAGAAACATCCCCTGCTTGTCGGCACAAGCTACGCCGGCAAGTCAATACCCCGGCCGAACGTCCTGCTGGTCTCTGATTTCTTGTTGCTACACGGGAACGGGGCTTCAGAACCGAAGAAGATCACTGAGATGGTGCAACAGACCCGCCAAGTAGAAGGATACCGCCCAATGCCGATCCTCTTCAACGAAGACGATCACTTCAATTTCGACGAACCAGAGAACAACTTCGCGGCCGCCATTCATGAGTATGCTTCGTGGGGATATTTCGACTTCCGCAAGAAAGGCGAAGGCTTCGACGAAGGCTTTCAGTCGGTACCTGTCAACTGGACTACCAGCAGCGAACGCAAACGCGGCTTCTTCAGGCTGCTTGGTGAGATCACGGGAAATTCGCCATGAAGTTGCTGATCACGAGACCACGAGTGAAACAACGAAAGAAAAACATGTCCTTCGCCCGCATTCCCACGTTTGTTTGGGGACTCCTCGCGTTCCTGGGGTCTCCCTCACTTTCGTCGGCAGAGACGATCCGGCTTTACTTTGACCCAGCCATACCGCAGATCGCCTTCGCCGGCGACATCAAAACCGCCTTGGAAAAGCAACTTCACACTGTTGAAACTCAGAATCTCTCCGCTCTTGCAAACGACGATTCCGCAAAAAAAATCGTCCTATGTCGGTGGCTGGTCGTCAAACTCGGCCAGGAAGGCGATCCCGCATGTTTGGGACATGACCTTATGAAGCATGGGCTCTGGCATCTCGCTTACTGCCAAAGGTCACCGAACTCGTCATGAAAGACTGGAGTTTGGATTTTCACTGGTATCCCGAAGGTTGCTGGAGCGATCCGGGCAGATGCAGCGGCTTTAGAACAATAGATGACGTTGGTGGTGCAAGGGGGGTTTGCAGGTCAAGATGTTGCAAAAGGGTCGAGTCTTTGCAATATCGCCGATTCGGCAGCGGAAAAATGCGACGGCAAGAAATCCTCCTACGAGGTTGCCGATGAAATGCAGGCGGATGCGACGAAGACGCTTGCTTTGATCAACACCCTGCAAAGCGGCGGGAATGCTGATCTGGAAGTTGCCATTAACAATGTCAAACAGATGGCCTATCTCAGCACTTATTACGCCCACAAGATTCGCGGGGCCACCTTCAAGAAGGCCGGAGAGAACGACACCGCGAGAGTGGAAATGGGTAAGGCTTACGGCTGATGGATGTCCTACAGCCGAGCGATGGAGGCCACTTACTATCCGGACTCCTTCAGAAACCTGGAGATTGCTCCTGACTGGACGTATGCCGACGCCGCAGTCTTAAAGGAATACACGGACCTGGGTGGCGAGGGCATACCCGAGTGCGAGAATATGTTCACGCTGAAAACGGGTGGGACTCATGGTTCAGTGACGCTGAATCCGTCCGGTGGGCTCTATAATCCTGGCACCGCCGTCATTATCACCGCCAGTCCAGACTTCGGATACGCCTTTGCCAACTGGAGTGGTGATCTCAGCGGGTCGGCGAGTCCGATGACCGTCACGATGGATGGCAAGAAGAGCGTGTCGGCGAGCTTTGAGGTGTCTGCTGGTGACGGGGTGCCGTGGATTGAAACATTCACTCAGAACAACGGCACGCAGTCACACGGAGCACCCACATCATGGAAGGCAATGCGTTCCTCGGGTCGGTTTGAGGTCGGCGGTGGCCGTTTGATGATCAACGGCGCCGGAGAGGAAGGCGTGTTTGAAACAGCCGAGATCAACATTTCCAGCCGCGCTGTCAGAGTCAGTCTGGAGGTGCAAGCTGGAGTCGGTGTGGACTCAGGTGACTACGTGCGCCTCTATCAGATCATTGATGGAGGCCAGCCCGTGCTGATCGGAGAGCCGATCAAAGGCAAGACCGCTGGCACGCAGGTGCTGACAGAAACGAACATCACCGGTAGCAAACTCAAGCTCAGGATCGAGTCGAAAGTCACTGCCTCGGATGAGTTCTTCTACCTCGACAACCTCAGAGTGGAAGACGGCGAACGCCTGTGACGCTGAGACGCGGCTCACAGTGTACCACGACGGCGAGGACGGGAAGGAGATCACGAAGGGCGAGGTGCATTACTCAATACGTCGTGATCGGGCGGCGAATCGGCATGAGCATCTATCACAACTGGGACTGAAAAGGGCTTGCCACAAATGCTGAGGCAAGCCCTTTCGACCTGCTACATGACATTCTGTCGATTCGGTTTCTTCAATTGGATAACCAAATCACTGCACAGAGTTTGGATATTTCTGAGCCGTTGAAGTCCTTGCTGGCTGCGTCCATGATGCCTGCTGAATCGGCGCTCGTCCGTTGAACGAATTCGGCACGACCGGCATTGCAGATGATGTTGGTCCGGTAAGCTCATAGTCGCCGTAGATGTCTCCGCCCATTTTTGGTCGAGCGACGACTGCCCCCGGCATGGTGCTGCTTATCATTGGTGACATCGGACGCTGTGACTGCATTGGTGAAAACTGTTGAGGCATCATTTGAGCAGTCATCGGTGAAAACTTCCGCATTTGAATTGGAACGGTTCGCATCTGCTGAGGCATTGCTTGTGCCATCGGCATCTGAGGTCGCGGTGTCGGAACAACCTGCCAGCCAGAA
>JBDNFT010000020.1:0-3141 GCA_041689695.1 Planctomycetaceae bacterium
GCGGAATAATCGCGGCCCTCAGCTTTCATCTTGGGCCTGCGGGACGCCAGCAGAAACAAATCGATGCTTCTCGAAACCGAACTCTGCCGCTTGAGAAGCCACAAAGCCAGCTGCAACATCAGGACCGTCGCGCCGCCTGATTTATCGCAAGTCCCTGATCCTTGTGTGAGCCGCAGGCGCTAGCCTCGGGCCGCTGTACGTACTGCTTTTTTACTCCGAAACCCCCGACGCTAGCGCGTGCGGCTCACAAAACGTGGCTCAACTGCAAAAAAGGGGCACCGAATTTGACCGCGACCCTCACGGGCACTTGCGGCGAGTTCGTATGTCCCTTATTTTGTTTCCGCTGAGCCGTTGGGACATCCAGAAATCGTGATGCCCAGACCGTGGTTGCCCACACGGCGGCATTCGACATTGTCGACTACGAATACTGTCCCCTACGAGTTCTGATCGGAGATTACTGAAAATGCGTCGCACTGCTGCCTTTCTAAGTGGAGTTGCGTTGTTTGCTGCCGGCTTCGTCTGTGGTCATCTGGATACTGCGTTTCCATTAAAACTGAACGCTCAACTGGACGAACCAGCTCAACTGACGACAGACGCTCTGACCACATATCAGAAAGCCCGCAAGGCTGTGTCCGATATGAATGACACTTTTATCGCGGCGGGTGTCTCGACAGCCGCAGCTTCGGACGTCAACTATTTCTCCGTCTCTGTCGGAGGAATTGATGTCATGCGGGATCTGGAAGAAGGTCGCGGTGTTGATCCAGAGACGTTTGCGGCTCTATATGCCTTTGAAGATCAGGAACTTGGCGCGACAGGTAAAACGGAACGCATCTTTAAGCGATTTGGCGTTGACGTTTCACAACACCTTGACAGCGACGATCGTGACCGCATTCGCTATAAGGGAAAAATTGTGCAGATGTATTCAACTGAACGTCTGAATCAACTCTTCGAGCGACGTGACGAACTGCAGATTCTGTCGAGCAATAAGTAATCGCATGCAACGCTTCTGGCTGTTCAAATCTGAACCCACAACATTTTCCATTCAGGATCTTGCCGCAACCAAGGGGAAGAAGACGTCGTGGGAAGGTGTTCGTAACTATCAGGCTCGCAATATGCTGCGAGACGAAATCCAGTGCGGTGATGGCGTGCTGTTTTATCACAGCAACACCGACCCAATGATCATTGCCGGAACTGCAGAAGTTGTGAAGGCAGGTTACCCCGATCATTTTGCACAGCAGCCGGACCACAAATATTTCGACGAAGCCGCGTCATCGGAAAAGCCCATCTGGTTCATGGTTGATATTAAGTTGGTGAGCATCTTCAAGAATCCAATCACGCGTGCCATGCTGGCCCAGCATCCCGTGACGTCGCAAATGATGGTGTTGAAAAAAGGCAGTCGCCTGTCCATCCAACCGGTCACCGCTGCAGAATGGCAGGCTGTGAATGAAATTGCGTCCTCATAGTAGACCTCACTCTCCGAGTGAGGCAGGCCGCGAAACGCGGCATGAGGCATTCGTCACTCGGAGAGTGACGGCTACTATCATCACAAATCGAGTGGCATTGGTCGCTCACTACCTCAACACGGCTTCACCGGACAACTTGTGAATCACATTGATCTGAACTGCGATCTTGGCGAACTCGAAGGTCCCGAAGGCGAGGCCCTCGACCAAAAAATGATGACATACGTGTCGTCGATCAACGTCGCATGCGGCGGACACGCTGGCGACGCAGATCGCATCCGCAAAGTTGTCCGACAGGCGTTGGATTTGAAAGTCGCCATTGGTGCGCATCCTGGGTATGCGGATCGTGCCAATTTTGGCCGCGTCGTTGTGCCGATGTCGCCAAGGGAAATTTCGACACTCGTGTCGCAGCAGGTTCAGAGAGTTGCAGACATCGCTGATGAATTCGGTGGCAAATTGCATCATGTCAAACCGCACGGAGCTCTTTACAATCTGGCGGCGACGTCACCGGAAACAGCATTCGCAATTGCGACCGCAGTGAAGAATGTAGCCCCGACATGTCGACTGGTGGGACTCTCGGGCAGCTGTCTGATTGACGCAGCGAAGAAAGCAGGACTGAGGGCTGTCCGTGAGATCTTTGCAGATCGGAATTATCTGGCCGATGGAACTCTGGTGCCGAGACATCAACCCAACGCAGTGCTTCACGATGCCGCCGAAATTGCTGCTCGAGTGGCTTCGATCATAAGGACCGTCATCGTGATCGCTCTTGCTGGCAGGAAACTTCCGCTGCAATTTGATACCGTATGTCTCCACGGCGACACACCGAATGCCGTCGTGATTGCCGCCGAAATTCAGCGAGTCTTCACCGAGTGCGGAATTATGGTTCGCGCTGTTGATGTGAATGCTTAGCATGATTCGTCGGAAAATTGTGGGGGGTGTGAAGCGTAGCGAAACACACCACGGCGGTCATTGTCGCGATGTGGAGCCGGGGATCGAAACATCACAGGCCAGAACTGGTGCGTTGCGTGTTACTTCACGCACCCTACGAACAGAATCACAGGATCACATCAAATGCTATCTCCGCCGAATCAGTCAGCGTTATCACATTCACAGCCGGTTGTCTTTGCTGTCGCGACCATGGATACGAAAGCCGAGGAACTCGCGTGGGTTGCCGGATGTCTGCGAAAAGCAAACGTTCCAGTCATCACGGTCGATGTCAGCACCGCGAAAGTCACGGGGCTTGCTGCAGACGTGACGTCGGGGGAGGTTCTTGCGGCAGCGGGCCAATCGTGGAATGCAGTTCAGGCAATGGATCGCGGTGCAGCCGTGAATCAAATGTCCAATGCGTTTCGTGTCTGGCTTCTGCAGCAATATGAGAATGGCAAAGTCGCAGGCGTGATCGGCCTTGGCGGCAGCGGAGGCACCGCGATTGTCACTTCGGGTATGCGAGCGTTACCAATCGGATTGCCAAAGCTGATGGTTTCCACAATGGCCAGCGGGAACACGGCTCCGTATGTTGACTGCAGCGACATTTGTCTAATGCCTTCCGTCGTTGATATTGCCGGATTGAATACCGTGTCGCGCCGAGTCCTCAGCAATGCGGCGAATGCGATGGCGGGCATGGTGACGAATGCTGTTGCTGATACAAAAGTGAAAGAAAGACCGACAATTGGCATGACGA
>JBDNFT010000021.1:0-2943 GCA_041689695.1 Planctomycetaceae bacterium
AATGGCGAGCCTACGAAGAATTCAAGAGAGCCTATCAGCAGGAATGGCGGAACATGGATCCCGTTATGCTGACGTTCAATCGGCGTCCTCAGACGCATCCGGATCGGGAAAACGTGGTTCTGAATATTCGCATTACACCATATGCTCAGCAGGAGTACCGATTCCTGCAGCAGTATCTTTCGAGTCAACCAAACGACCGACGACTTGCCATGTCTGACGATGATCTCATGGCGGTGAGCGGTCAACTGACAAGAAGCGGCAGAAGCTATTTTTCCCATATCGGACTGGTGGATGAAAAGATTCCGTTCGAAATCCGAGATGGGCAGATTCATCGAACAGGGCCGAATTCAAAGTTGTCATTTGCACGCAGCAATGCGTTTGCTCTTGTTCAGCCCGGAGGCGATGAAGGAATCCGCCTTGCCGTCGACTTCATGCGCAATGTCCAGCGTCGGCAGCCGACCCGCGAAAACACAGAGGCATCCGGGGGCACACTTGCTGCTCTCATCAATTGGATTCTGCCCATTGAGGCGATGATCAACAGCGCCATTCGGGAACATTCTCAGAGTAATCAAAAGGCGACGGTACTTTCGATGGATTCCACGATTGGTCGAAGTGCATTGAATCAACTCAAGACAGAAAATGCTCCGCGGCCGGCTCAACTGTTCATGCAACTGCGGGACGTTGCTTCATCGCAGGTGTACGAATATCTGAGGGCTTACACGTACGTGTCGTCCAGGCAGGCTTCGGCGGATGATGCTGCCGCACTGAATCGCATCGCGGCAATGCTTCAGGCCGACCCCGCTGAAGTTCGACTCAGTCTCGAACAAAGCCTTGGGGCAACGTTCAAATGTCCTGCGGGAGGCACTTATCAATTGACTGGCAACGGAGAAGGACCTGAGCAGTGGACAAGTTCCGCCTGGCAAAAGCCCAATCTGCTGGATGAGACGGCAGTCCCGGACAAGTACCGATTTCCATTCCTGACCTGGCTCAGAGGGATGAGCCTGGAATGTTCGCTCACACGCACAACTCTTCAGTCACGACTGGAACTGGACGTAGCACGCCAGACCCAGAATGAATCTGCATTGCCGCCGGTCGAGATCGTGGGCACCTCTCGATAAGGACCGCTGGAGTCTTGCTGCGTTTCATGTGCGCACGGTGCGCGCATCATTCGAAAGCGAACAACGTGAACGAACCACAGGATTCCGAGCGATAGCTCGAAATGGGTCAAGGGCTCTCAGCCCTTGTTAGGGAAGCGGAAAATGGGTGACGTCACCGTGGGTCCAGATGAACGTGAGCGACGGTTGGACGAAATCATCACACAATACCGTCGAGCTGTGGCAACACGTGAAGTCACTGATCAGAGGGAGTTTCTTGTCCGGTATCCTGAATACGCCGACATGTTGCAGTCCTTGCTCACCCCACGTGTGCATGTGGGCTAAGCAGTTGAATCATGATATTGCTTCTCATCTACAGAGGATGTTTTTGTAGTTACCACTCCGAGACGAGTGACTGAGTTGACTCGACCGCACGAGGAAATCGTATTTCCGCAAATTCCACGAACTTCTCCGCCAGCCACAAAGTTCGAAAATTCCGCGCCCGATTCGTCCCAAAATGACGCCAAGCCGTAGAGAGTGCGCTCATCCTTCATACACCACGCGAGTTCGGGAACAGATCAATGAACGCGACTGCGAAAAACGATGCGGCTCCGGACTTTGAACAATTCCGCAGTTATTTAGTACTGCAGGCGGAGATGCAGCTCAGCCCGCGTTTGAAGGTGAAAGAGGACTCCTCGGACATTGTGCAGGAGGCCATGCTGGTAACGTACCGTGATTTGAAGGACTTCCATGGAAAGACGGAAATCGAACTACGAGCGTGGCTCAAGAGGATTCTGACAAACAATCTCGCCGACAAAGCACGACGGTATAACACTCAACAACGCACGATTCGCCGTGAGGTGTCTCTGCAAGAGCAAATGGAACAGTCCTCCGCCATGTTCAGGGCGCAGTTGGACCCAAAGCAGGAAACTCCCAGTAAGCTGATGATGAGTCAGGAGCGTTCCGAACAACTGGCAGAGGCCCTGCTGACACTGCGGGACGAGGAACGAACGGCCGTCGTCTTCAAGCACATCCACAACCTGCCGGTTGCTGAGATAGCGGAACACCTCGGCCGCACCAGCGAAGCGGTCGCCGGACTCTTGCGTCGCGGCCTGAAGAAACTCCGAGAATCCCTGAACAGCGAGATGTGACCATGCCAGATTCCAACGACAGCCGCAGCGACCACGAGCAGCAGCTGGACGCAATTGTCAGCCAGTATTACGAGGCGGTCGAACAGGGAGATCCACCGGATCAGGGTGCCTTCATCGCTCAGCATCCGGAGTTCGCTGCGGAACTCAGAGAGTTCTTTTTGGACCAGCGATTACTCGAAGGGGTCGCGATTCATGAGGCGACGAACAGTGCCACGTACATCAGCAATAACGCGATTGGCGTTGAGTACAAAGGCCGCTACCGCCTCGATCGCATTCTGGTCGAAGGGGCGTTTGGCCGAGTGTATCTGGGCTACGATGAAGTGATTAAACGGCAAGTGGCGATCAAGGTGCCGAGCAAGGCTCGGTTTCAAAAACCTGAAGATGCGGAAGCATATCTGACGGAAGCCCGCATAGTCGCCAGCCTGGACCATTCTCATATTGTGCCCGTGTTTGATGTCGGACGGACCGAGGACGGCTCAATTTATGTTGTCTCCCAGTTCCTCGAGGGACAGACGCTGGCACACCGCATTGAGGCTGGCCCTCTATCGGAACGTGAAGCAGCACAATTGCTGGCCACTGTAGCTCGGGCACTCCAACATGCTCACGATCGGAGACTAATTGAGTCCACTTTGCTGAGCCAGCGAGTGGATGAGACCGATGCCTCCATGGCCGATTGCCTGGATTCGATCGGACACTTC
>JBDNFT010000022.1:0-6528 GCA_041689695.1 Planctomycetaceae bacterium
ATGACGTGCAGTTGAGTGTTCTTCAATGGCGACAATGTCGCAAACTGCTGACAGATCGAAGTGCCAATGGAATCACCGATGTCATCCGCTTTGTTGCGTTTTGGAGTTGATGGATCAGAGTGATTGATGTCGCCGCAGCAGCCCGTGCCAAAAATCGAAATCATATCCGTTCCAAAGTTTTTGCGCAATGTTCGCTCGATGAAAAACGGATAGTCCGCGCTCCACCGCATGCCACCGACCGTGTCCAGATGCAGAGCGAAATTGCTGAGGATGCCGCGAACCTTGCCGTCGTCTGAATTCCGCACGGCGAGCAATTCGATCCTGGGATCGATGGGGCCGGCAGCGCGGACAACTTCCGGATTCGACAACGCCTGCCATGTTTGGACACTACCGTCACGCATCACGAATCGTCGGTTGAATGCGACCGGCGTCGTCTGCATTGCGACTCCAGTGGACAGCGTAAAGTTCCCTGCGTCTTCATGGGCGCGAACAATCGCATCGACCGGACCCTTGATCAGCTTTTCGATGTACTCAACCCGCAGCGGTTCCTGTTGTTCCCCGCCCAGGTACAGCCAGAGCTCCTTCATGTAATCCGGTGCCGTGTGTGAATGGGTTGCCGCGATGACAATGTTGCTGGCGGGAATGCCGGTTTTCTCGGACGCTCGTCGCCGTACTTCACGCGACAGGTCCGTGGCAATGCCGATCAGATCACAGACGACCAACGCACCGGCCGTGTCTCCTTCGCGAAAGACGATCGCCTTGGCCTTCAGCGAATCGATCGTGCCTTCCGCCAATCGCTCGTGATAATACCCTGCCATCGGAAACCCCACGGGAGGCGTGATGTCTACTTCGGCCATGCCGACGCGCAATCCACCAGCCTCGTCTTTTGCAGTCAGCAATTCCTGACGAATCGATGTCAGCCACATGTCTGCAGCTCGACGTTGACCGATGCCAGTGAAGTGTCGCCGCGAATTAATGTCGCCTCGGTTATCACCCGTCAACGTGTCGGTGTCCGGACCGGGAAGGAACGCGGGTTGTTTAGTCAGTTCATCGATTCCGGCGCGAATGAGTCCTTCGCCTTCCGGATCGTTGTAGACGGTCGGATGATGTGTGGATTTTGCCAACAGCCATGGCGGTGAATCGCCCCAGTCCTGTGCTGCTGCGTCGCGAATTTTATTAATATTCGCGACGTAGCCTTCGGACGTATTCTTCGCCAGCACATCTGATTCGCCCTGTTGCCAAAGCACGGCCCGGAAAGACTCGAGTGTTTTCCCCGCGTTGATTAGACGAGGAAGCATGTTGCCTTCAGGCAGCCACTGTGCCGACGAACTTCCTCCGATGGCAACGTTGGCAAAACCGATTGGTACTCCGAACTCTTTCGCCAACGCATCACCCAGCGACGGCCAGATTGAACCACCGTCGCTGCCATCGAAAACCGGCTGAGGATCATTGGCGATGGCCCAGGACTGTTTTGCAGAATCGAACGCGACAACTCGCTGCTGTGGATCGGTGACCGTCAGTCGTTCGTCGTTGCAGTTGGTGGCATACGATTGTCCAGCGACCACGAACACTTCACCAACTCCGATCGGCTCAACTGCACCAGTTCCCAGCACGTTGTCGTCAACTCGGCAGCGGCATTCCAGTCGATACTAGCCGCCCGCCGGAACGCGGGCCATTGTCTGAAACGTGTCCCCCGTGATGGTCGGTATCATGCTCGTCCATTCGCTGGCAGAATCAGTTTTCGCCGGTTGCTGAGGCAGATCTGCGAGAACGACGATGCGATATTCCCACGTCGTTTGATGAGCCCCAGCCGGCAGCGTGCCGGAGATTTGCACATCCGCATAACCCTTCCCCGGCGCGACGCCGATTCGCTGCAACACTTGATGAGGTTGCGGTTGTGTCAGCGTTAGAGGTTCAGCGCCGTGTGTCATAGCGGAGTTGAACAGGCTGAACACGACGAGAGCACGAAATAGAGTGTGCATGTGATTTTGAATCCTGAGTGGTCTGTACAGAATCTGCTTCAATGGCTTGCAAGGCAAGTCAACAGTAGAGCGAGGCCGTGGGTTGTGTCTTCCGTAGCTCGTCCTTGCCGAGGTGGACTTTCGCCACAAAGGCGAATCACAAGAGCGGACGCTCGCTCAACGGCGAGGCGTTGCCCTTTAATCAACGTGGAGTTGGTCGCAGGTTGCAGCAAGCTGCAAAGTCCTTTCCGGCAGAAAGGACAGACAGAAGACAGTCCTTTCCGGCAGAAAGGACAGACAGAAGACAGTCCTTTCCGGCAGAAAGGACCTACTTTGGCGTCTCAGCTTTTGGCTTTTCAATCGCTCCAAACATGTGACCGCCGATTGGACCGTGCTGCCATGTACCAGCGTAGCGACCTTCGTAAAACAGAACTCGAGCAGAAAAGCCTTCGCCAAGGCCCGGCAGTGATGCGTTCGTAAGTGTGACCATCGGCGTATCGCCCGCCCATTCCATAGGAACAGCGATTGGCAATTTCGTGTCCAGATTGCCGTATTTGACTCGTGTTAAAAAGATCCACTGGTTTTCGGCGGCTTTGGTGACGCTTTCAATCTCATAACGTTCTTCCTTCGGCGCGCCTTTGCTTTCCTTGCCGTCAATCGTGAATGAACCGACCAGCACGCAATTGGCCATCGATTTCGAAAACGCTTCATCGCGAGTTGCGATTTCCGCTTCCGTGAGATCATCTGCATATCCAGCCCCAGAAAAACCGGCAACCAACAAGAAGACGCAACTGAATATCGCAGATTTTTTCATCACAAAACTCCTTCGAGCAGATTTTGACAGTTCAACGCAACAGCATCATCATATTCTACGAGTTCGCCTGTGATATTAAAACAGTCGGGGATAAACCTGTCAGATTGGACGATTGACTGGTCGCATGTCATGACGGTTTGACACTGCGCAACCGCGGCGAGGGGCACGACCTAAGTCCTCCGATTTTTATGCGTGGTGAGTTTGGCGTGCCGAGTGCGTGACTGGTCGGTGCGGTTATGTGAATGAACTCACAAGCGACGCGGGGAGTACGAACGCCTCAGGTGGCTTGCAAAACAGCATTGCTGAATGTAACGTCCCCGCCAGTGTTCCTGCCGATCGACAACGTGGTATTCAATTCAGGAAATCCATTCATGCACAACACAACACAACACAACACAACACACTGATGAGCAGCTTGGGACTCGTCGATTGTTCTTCGATTCAGGGTTTGGCTTGTGATTCGGTCGAACCAGTCGGTCCAGAAAGGACTACAAAACCGAAGCGATTTCGTTTGGATTGGTTTTCAGTTTTTGGAGGAAAGACGCCGCGCCAACGGCGTAATCGCCGCAGCTATGTGCCTGCTGAGGTTCTTGAACAACGGCAATTGCTGGCTGGCGATCCCATGAGTGAACTCAACACCAAGTTCACCTTGGCGATTGGAATGTCAAATGCAGACATTGATGCGTTTTTCAATGGCGGATCCTCAAGTGCTACCGGAGGTTTGAACGGTGCCTTGGGTGGAGCTGCGGCAAAGTTCAACCAGCTTCCGCTCAACGGCTCGGAAATCGAAGATTCGGCAATCACTGAGGTGAGTTCGCAATTTGGGACTGTAGAGACCAGAGTTGGTTCCTCCATTGATGCGATCAAGGCTGCGAAACCGATTATTGCATTTCCAGACTCCTTGAATATTGGTGTCCCGTATGATTTTCCGATGATGATGATGCCTGGAATGCAGATCGGGAGTCGCGGATATACGTTCGTCAATGCGTTTACCGGTGACTTCTACGGAACGTCCAATTGGATCGTTGAGATTCCAGCATCGACAGGAGTCATGGCATCTCGGCTGTCGATGCAGGGGACGATCAGTCAGACAGACGGGGTTCAATCTTTCAACATTGTGTCGGACTTTACGAAACAACTCCCGGGCGGCAACGTGGGGTATTATATTGAATTTGCGAATCCGGGATCCGGTGAAATATTGAAATTTGGGGCATCCCAAACTTTTGGACAAATCACCACTTTCGCAAACGCTGAAATTGTGGGCGGCGTCACCAATTACTCCAGCTTCGGTGGTTCGGGGAACTTCGGAGACATGACAGCGTCGTTCTCAAAAACCCACATGTATCAGACCGACCGGCTATTTGGCGCAATTGAGTATCAGGCCGGCAATACCAAGGCCTCCGCAGAATTCATGCAGCACACAGGTCCGAATGCAAACGTCACGGTTTCTAAAGCCATGATGTCGTCCATTAACCTGCTGGCCGACCGCGAGAAGTATTTGCAGGTGGGTGCTGGAAGCGTAACAGGAACGGTCTCAGGCCAGGCGATCAATGAGACGTTCGGAACCGCACGGATGAATATGCCAATCAAACGTATTTTCGGGCATGGACCTCAGTGGCTTGACGCATCCTCCACTTGGCACAATGGGATCTATTCTGGATCACCACCGGTACTCTCGTCTGAACCACTGGACATAGGCCTCAAGACTCTCTTCATCTCACATGACAACTACAAAAGCGACATCTGGGGGCAAGTCAACCAGTTCCGGTCTGGTCTCAAATTCACCTATTAAACGCTTAACGTTGCCCCAATAAAACACTCGTGCTGTCAAAGCAGCCGGTTTGGCGAAGTTCGCCAGATCTTGATCAGCGACTGTGTTCGACGTGTTTTCTTATCGTACAAGCTGTTTCGCAGCAGTTATTACTTATCGGACAACACTGGTAATTTGATTTGATGGAGTGGATTAAATGTTACCGGTAATGAGTGCCGCGTTGTGTTTGCTGTTCTGGTTGTTCCCGCAGGGGGCCATCGTTGGTCAAGATCCAGTCGATCCTTTTTTTGCCGAATACAAAAGAACAGGCACTATTATAGTCCCCGGAATAGTCGGAGGGCTTCCGGCAAACTGTTTGCTGGATTCAGGATCAACGATCAGTGCGGTTGATGTGGAATTTGCGTGCAAATTTGGAAAGGTGAGGCGTGGTCATGACGTGAAAGTCGGAACTCCATCCGAAGTGGTTGAAGAACGCACGTATGTAGATATCGAACGCGGTTTTTTGGATTTTCCAAAACAAACCGGAGTAATAAACGCATGCGATATGTCGAATTTCCAAGCAGCTAGTGGAAATCGTGTCGATGCGTTTATTGGGATGGACTACCTACGATCATGCGTGTTTCAATTTCAATCAGGGAAGCCTCGGTTTATACAGAGGGCAAAGTTTTCAAGCGATCCTACAGCTACTTCCCATATATTGAGCAGGCAGGCTCCTGCCTCCCATACGACAGTCGCTATCGATTTGAAGATCCTCGGCCAACGTGAATTTATGATGGATACTGGCTTCAACGACTGTCTCAGTATTTCATCGGATTGGATCAAACGATTGTTGAGGGCTGGCGAGGCGGTGGTACTGCAAGAAATTGTTACTGTCGATGGCTCTGGAGTGAAAAACAAAACCCTCTACGTTATCCGTGAAATTCAGGTTCTAGGGATCAAAATGCGAAATGTGCCGGTTGTCGATTCAGAACTGAATTTGATCGGGCTCGGGCTGATGCGGCACCTGGACTTCTCAGTTGATTTTGAGAACTCCGTTGCCTATGTGTTGCCGTCATCGCGTTCAGTGGAATTGTTCGATGTGGACGCGAGCGGACTGCGTCCTGTATTTCATAGTGACATGGGTCTAATCGTGCGCCACATCGTGCGTGATTCCTCAGCAGAAAAAAACAACATTCAGGCTGGCGATCAACTTCTGAAAATCGACGGTCGCGCCGCTTCCGACCTTGCGTACTGGGAAATCCGCCGATTGCTTTCTCAGGCTGGCAAGACGATTCCACTCAAAGTAAAAAGCGGCGATCAAGTCCGCGACATTCAACTGCCACTTCGCCGCAACTTCGAATACCCGCCAAAATGGAAACCACGTTCTACGGCGGCTGATGATTTCTTAGAGTCCCTGGAGAACGAAGCAAAACCGTAGACTGAGACCGGCAATACAAGTCGGACGGAGACCCGGACAGTGGGGCCATCCAAAATCAATCTGTCCAATACTTTGGATGCCCCCAAAAACTGATACTCTGTTCATCTCACATGAGAACTACAAAAGCGACATCTGGGGGCAAACGGACCAGTTCATGATTCGCCTGAATGTCTCGCCATGGTAAGTCTGCGTGATTTAACGGAGTAAATCGCAACATGCCAATACACACGAATCGACACTATCTGGTGGTCCTAGCGTTCTGCATTCGCTGTTCGGTGGGACTACGCGCGGAGGAACCTCGGGATGCGTTCCGCGAGGGATACGAAAAGTCAGGTTCTATCATAGCCCCTGCGCAGATAATGGATCGAAACGTTACGTGTATCCTTGATACCGGCGCTTCCACTTGCGTGTTGGACACACGTTTTGCGGCGACACTGCAGAAGCCGGTTGGGAAAGAGCAGGCCAGAACTGGTCTGACGATTTTCTCTAAGTCAATACCAGTTATGTTGTTGCGCGTTTGAGGGCTTTTCGGTGTTCGGCGTAGGCGGCACGGCGTTTCGAGATC
>JBDNFT010000023.1:0-5553 GCA_041689695.1 Planctomycetaceae bacterium
CGCCGAAGGAATCCGACCTGGGACAGGTCGGACTACGTAGGCTGACCTGTCCTCAGGTCAGCATCGCCCTGATTCTCCTCTTCAAGCTGCCGAATATATTCTATCGCTTCTTCAGCCGAACACACGACGCGGCCCGGCAGTCGGCCTTCGCGGTCACATTCCGCAAGAGCATCCAGCGCTTCGTGGTCTTCGGAGTTTGTCAACCGACGTTTCGCTCGGACTCCTGCCGTCCCGTCATGCACGCGCTGGGCCAGACCGTGGTTTTCGATCAGCCACTTTGTTTGCTCTGAGATGTAGCCGTCCAGCACCGCCAGTCCGGCTGTGATGTGATCCATAGGATCGATGCCTTTACCGACATCATGCAGCAAAGCGGCCAGCAGCAACTCTTCGTCCCACGGAAATTTCTCGCGAGCCAGTTCAAACACCTGCAGACTATGGTACAGCACATCGCCTTCCGGATGAAAATCGCGGCTCTGGCGGACGCGATCCAGCGGCAACAGCAAAGACAGGAAATAGTGGAAGCGGCGATTGTCGGAGTTCGGATCGGCGTCCGCTTTGATCTCCCCATCGGCCGCGACAAGTTGCTGCAGCGACTGACGGATCTCAAAGTCCGTAGGCAGTGCCTCAGGCGGAATATAACTTCGCGTCAGCGATCGGGCCGCTCGCCATTTGGCCTGCGTGTAGTTTGTTTCTTTGCGATTGCTCATTAGCCGAGCGGCCTCAAAGCAGATCTCGCGACGCAGGCGGTCAAGTTCCATGATAGTGGCTTTGACTCGAAAGATTTTTCGCAGGGATTCAGTCTTCGCTACGAGCTTGATCAGCAAACTCAATTTCGACGCACCACTACGTCAACAAATCCTTTACACAGTCGCGTTCTTCTTTGAGTTCGCCAACGGTCACATCGATTTTCGACTGAGCGAACTCGTTGTGCTTCTGGCCTTGCACGATGGAAACTTTTTTGCCGTCACTGGTCAACGGGAAACCACTGATGAGGCCCGCTTCAACGCCATAGCTGCCATCGCTGCAGATCGCGGCACTGAAGCATGATCCCGCTGCCGTTGGGCGAATCACACCTTTGACAGTGTCCAGAACAGCATTCGCCGCAGACGCCGCGCTGGATGCGCCTCGAGCAGCAATGACAGCAGCTCCTCGCTTTTGAACGGTCGAAATGAAGTCGCCCTTTAGCCATTCGTGATCTGTAATGACTTCGGTGGCGGCCTTGCCGTTGATTTTTGCGTGATAGAAATCCGGATACTGAGTTGCCGAATGATTGCCCCAGATGCCCACGTTTGATACCGCTGCAATCGGCACACCGGCCTTCTGCGCCAACTGAGAAACCGCACGGTTCTGGTCCAGCATCGTCATCGCGAACCAGCGATCCGCAGGAACGCCCTTGGCGTTGTTCATCGCAATCAGACAGTTTGTATTGCATGGATTGCCGACCACCAGAACTCGTACATCCGGCGCGGCCGCAGCAGCTATGGCGCGACCAGTGCTGGTGAAGATCGGACCGTTGATGCGGATCAGGTCACCGCGTTCCATACCCGCTTTGCGCGGTACGCTGCCGACGCACAAAACCCAGTTACAGTCTTTGAAGCCGTCTTCAAGGTGGTCGCTGTCAGCCTTGACGACACCAGCCAGTGTCGGAAACGCACAGTCGTCCAGTTCCATGTGGACACCGTCGAGTGCCTTAAGAACTGGCGGAACTTCAACCAAATGCAGAATCACTGGCTGATCTGGCCCGAAGACCTCGCCAGACGCTATGCGGAAAATCAACGAATAGCCAATTTGACCAGCCGCACCAGTTACAGCAACACGAATCGGGGATGCCATGAACACGTCACCTTTCGAAATTAGAAATTACCCAGCAAATCGAAGTGAAGTATAGGCTGCCGGGGTTTCGGATTTCAAAACAGTTCGCCAGACGCGACCCGGGAACGCAGTATTCGGGAATGCACTCCCTACGGCTGGGGGCTGCGGAATCCACGGCAGCACTGGTGGGTTGAGCAGGTTCTGGTACACCATCAGGAGGCCAATCATGGCAAAGCCGGTCCCATATTTCTCTCGTATCGGCAAGACTGGCCGAATGATATCCCTGGCGGGCACCATGATGCCGCTTGCATCATCCTGAAGCCAAGCCTGGACGAAAAACAGCCAAAAGTGGATTGCTCGAATACTCGATGGCCTACTAGATTCCCGATACAAACCGGCCAGTCCTAACAACCAGCGGACGGCGGTAAGAAGAATCCGGGCCTTCGAGATTCAACATAGATTCGCAAAGGATTGCCAATGTTTCTGAAAAATGCCGCGTTGCTGCTCAGTGCCGGCCTGGTCGCAGCAACCGTCGGATGCACAAATACCTCAACTTCGAACACTGCACGTACAGCAAAAGAACAGATGTTGCTGTCGAATGCCGTGGATCAGTCGCTGGATAAAGTCGATTTTACTCCGCTGTACGGCCAAAACGTCTTTGTCGATGACAAATTTCTGGAATGTGTTGACAAGAGTTATGTGGTGGGATCGCTGCGACACCGTGTCATGCGGGCTGGCGGTACGCTAGCGCCTGCGGCTGACGCCGCCGATGTCATCATGGAAGTCCGCAGTGGTGGCGTGGGGACGGATTCAAATGAACTGTTTTTAGGCGTTCCACAATTGCCGCTTCCAGCAGGAATGCAAACACCAGAGATTCGTCTTAGCGAACGTAAATCACAGTACGGCTATTCCAAGCTTGGTCTCGTGTTGTTCGACGCTAAAACCAAGACTGTGCTTGGTGATGGTGGTATGTCGATGGCACAGTCTGAAGACAGCAACTGGTACGTGATGGGAATGGGGCCATGGCAAAACGGCACGCTTAAAAACGAGGTGGCAACTGCCCGTCGCGTGCCGCACGGTATGAAGATGAATCGACTGCCGACGCAAGTTGCGTTTGAATCACCAAGCCATGCTGGTCCTGGTGCAATTCGCTACGCCAGCGGGGCTGAAGACGCTGCCGAGTAATGAACATAATACCCAAACTATGACGCGGTCAGGCGTCATAGGATGAGTATTTAAATCGGCCGATGGCGTTCATTCGCTGTCGGCCGTTTTTTTCGTTTCCTATTCCAACCAGCGTTTTTGCAGGTCGCCAAACGCATCAATGCGTCGGTCGCGGAAGAATGGCCAGTGAGTCCTGGCGGTGTTGATCAGCGACAAATCGCACGAAACAACGACATTCGCTTCTCCGTCGTGCGTGGCCTGTGAAACGATGTTCCCGTATGGATCGGCCAGAAAACTGCCGCCCCAGAATTGAATTTCTCCCTCGATACCAACGCGATTCGGGGCACCGACAAACAGACCATTGGCAATTGCGTGGCTTCGCATCATTGTCTGCCATGCCGAGTACTGACTTGCCCCGTAAACTTCGCGCTCACCAGGAATCCAGCCGATCGCGGTTGGATAGAAGAGCAGTTCGGCACCTTGCATCGCGGTCAAACGAGCGGCCTCGGGATACCATTGATCCCAGCAGATACAAACGCCGACTTTGGCGTACTTCGTTTTGAAGGCCAGAAACCCCAGGTCACCCGGCGTGAAGTAGAACTTCTCGTAGTACAACGGGTCGTCCGGAATGTGCATTTTGCGGTACATCCCGGCGATGGAACCATCAGCGTCCAGCACGACTGCTGTATTGTGATACAAGCCCGGAGCTCGCTTTTCAAAAAGCGGTACAACGATCACGACACTGCATTCTTTCGCAATTTTCTGCAAGGCCTGCGTGGTTGGTCCGGGGATTGGTTCGGCGAGTTCAAACCGTGCATGTTCTTCGGCCTGACAGGGATATTGTGTATTGAACACTTCCTGCAGGCACACCACCTGAGCACCGTCAGCGGCGGCTTCACGAATCTTGATGATCGAACGTTCCAGGTTCTTGAGCGGATCTGTGCCGCACGACATCTGGATAAGCCCCACCCGCACTTCAGACTTCTTTATCATTACTTTTCAAACCCAATCGCTATGAGATAATTCAGCAACTTCTCGTTCCGGGGCCCCAGCCCTGGAACGAACTGCCCGGAGGCTCCAGCCTCCGCCGCGTGTCCGGGAGGCAGGAGCCTCCAGAGCATAGTGTTCCGAGGCTGGTGCCTCGGAACACTACGCTCTGGTGCCGGATCTCCGAAGTCTCACGAGTCCGCGTGATTCACATCCGGACGGCCTGAGGCAGGCCATCCTACAGCCGTGAAGTGTAGAAGCGATTGGGCGATCAGTAAACGAAGCAAAAAAAAAGCGGCATGACTTGGTCATGCCGCTCAATGAAGTGTCGAGTTCTACTTTTGGGCTACATTAGGTTTGGTCCAGATCGTCAGTTTGACCTTCATGCCTTTTGCGAGCGGCGTGCCAGCAGGCGGATCCTGGGACTTAACGGTGTAGATGTCCGCTGCGTTCTTGGCCGGTGGGCCAGGGTCCAAAACGATGCTGTTCGCTTCAGGATCTTCTTTGATTCGTTTCAGGCCCTGGCGTTCCAATTGAATGACTGCATCCTTGTGTAACATGCCCTTGACATTCACCAGCACTTGCGGCTTTTCTTTCTCCTGTGCGCCTCGCTTGGGAACAGCCATCGCATCTTCATTTTCCGGTCTCAGCTCTGCCGTCTGAGGCTCGCCACCGTCGCTGACGTTGACGGTGAAGCCTCGCAGGTCAGGAGTGAAGCGAGTCTTGGGGTCCTGTTTGTCGAACAGGCTATCGAGGAATTTGTTTTCGTTCACCTTCAAATTTTCAAAGCTATAAACCGTGATCTTTGTTCCAGCCGGGTCAACCAACTGAACTGCTCTCGGCAGAAAAGTTTTCAGATCCAGAATGACATCCGCACTCGCCCAGCTAGCAGCATCCTGAGGTAGTCGAGGCAAAATGTGCAGCGAAGCGGTTCCAGATTTTGGATCGATCGGACGTATCAATGACATTTCAAATCGTCGTTTGGCTTTTTCCGGCGGCATCCCAAACAGGAACGGCAGCGGGCTGTCCATAATGTTCTTGCCCTGCATGTCAGTTGGCAATTGCGCGACCCGTGCTTCCTTCTTTGCCACATCAAGTTCGTAAACTCGCGAACCGTCGCAAGACCAGCATTCTTCCTGATCGGATTTCAGTTCAAAGGGTAAACCATCTTTACGTTTCTTCGTCCGCGCTTCACCGGACTCACGCTGCTGGAGCATCAACTTAGTGATCTCAACGGGCGTGATGTTGATGCGACCTTTGTCCGGAGTCTCGTAGTAGAAGCGGCCCTGTGAGAGCTTTTCAACTTCATACACAAGGTCGTAAACTCGGCGCAAATGATCGCCTTCCAGGCGATGAATTTTTTGGCTGGAAGCAGCCCAGTCGGTCAGCAGGTGTTCAAGCTCCGGCGACAGCGGCTTGACGTTCTGGTTCAGGCGGTCATTTTTGAACTCCATCTGCGCTTGCGCAGGCGGATCCTCAGTTTGCGTCCGGGAAACCGGCGCTACGGAGCGTCTGACAGGCGGCTTCGTTTGCGCCTGTAGTGCAGAGGAATGACAGCAGACAGTAATGACGGTAATGGCAGCGATGAAG
>JBDNFT010000024.1:0-10591 GCA_041689695.1 Planctomycetaceae bacterium
ATCTAGGCTGCGATAATGTTTGAAGCGAATTGACGAAAAGTCAGAAAATCGAGCGTCTGCGAAGGTGGCAAACAGCGGCGTGGAAAAATCAACCTGACCGAGCATGGCGTAGTCCTTAACGTCCGCTTCCGCCAGCTTTAGTTCTGGTGGCAGCAGACTCTTCAATGAATTAGCCATCTCGATCGACTTTAGTGCGAGCACAACAACGCCGTCACGTTTCAGGACATCCTGAAGCGAGGTTGCCAGATTTTCAGGAACCGATTCTGTCACAAACACCAATCGGATGTCAGACGCCGCTGGCAATGCGACACCATCGACGCTTAGCAGATCGAAAACGTCAATCGGGGCCGTTTCATTGCCATCGAGCGCGCGCTGCAAGTAGTATCGCATGGCGTCGGCGTTGTTTGTATCGGTAGAACCTGCGTGAGCAACGTGGATGATTCCTCGTTCATCGATCGGCAAATCGACAACGTTATCAAAGGGGTTGGGGTCACCATTCAATTGGACTCCGACAATCTGAGGCTGTCCATCGACAGTATCTGGCATCGAAAATGTCCGCCGTTGTCCGCTACCGACTTCTGCTGTCACCGGCGAACCGACTGGCTGACCTGTGACGTCGAACGTCTGGAGCACGTATTTGGTCATCGCGGCATCGCCGGAGTTCGTCACGCGGACTCGGATTCTTCCTGAGCGGCTGTCTTCAATCAGACTTAATCCTGCGTTGCCGGTTTGCTCGGGCTTGACGATATGCAGATCGAGTTTGACTGATTCTGGCCACTTGCCGGATCGCAATTCGTCCAGAGAACTGCCCTGCTGAAAATCGGTGATCAGTACGACGCGTCGTTCATCCACGGAGTCTGATTTTGATGTTTCACGCGAAACTTCTTCAGCGGTTTCCAGGAGTGCATTCGCTGTTTTCGTAGAAAGCCAATCGGGTTCATAGGCTTCCAGGGCACGATCGATCAAGGCCGGGCGATTCCCTGGTTCGGTGGTCTTCCATTCTTCAGCAGTAATCAGTTTTCGCATCGATTCGGAAAACACTGCCACACTGAGTGTATCGTCTGCATCAAGATCCCTGGCAACCATCTTGATTTCCGCCGCAACAGCTTCCCGAAGTCCATCGCGCCGCATACTCGCGCTGCCATCGATCAGCATGGCGATGCGAACTGAGCTGCTGGTCGCCGCTGTCTTATCAATCGCTATGCGCTGGAAGGGGCGAGCGAATGCCAGGGCGATCAACACAATGGCCAGCATTCTGAGCAGCATCAACGGCCAGTGTTCGATTCTGGATCGCTTTGTTGTTTTAGGAAGTGTTGGTGTCAGGAAGCGAACGACGCTGAATGGCATCCGCACGGCCGGGGTGCGGCGAAGCATGTGCAATACGAAGGGAACGCCAACCAGCAATCCCCCTGCTACTGCAAAGACGGGAGCGAGAAGTTCAAACATGCAGTTCTGCCGAAGGATTATGACGGGATGCTTGAAAAGATCACAATTCTCGACATCGTTGTGAGACTGTGAAACACGGAGACTAAGTAGAAATGCAAGGTCTCAGAAAGTGCATGGTACAAAATTGGAAGCAGAATTGAAGCACTTTAATGAATCAGCAGCTTTCTGTGTGCTTTCAACGCATGGCCGCAATGTTGGATTATGGTACGTAAATTAAGATCGATGACGTGGCGATGGCGTTCGAGAGCGGCTGGCATTAGTATACCAGCATGGATTCTGACAAACATTTTTATGAAATATTCGAGGCGTACCCGGAGTGGGTTTTCGAGCTGACTGGTCGCCGCTCGCCGGGTTCCTGCCGCTTTCAGGCCGTCACGATCAAAGCCATCCAACGCAGTACCGATGGTCTTCTGATCCCCGATGCCCAGAAGGAAGCGATGCTGGTACTCGAGTTTCAGATGTATCGCGATGAAAACATCTATGGCCGGGTTGTCGTTGAAATGGCGATGATTCAGCAAGAACACGCCGGTCGTGAGATCCAGGGGATTTTGATTTTTGGATCGAAAGAAATGGATCCGAAAACGTTACCGTGGCCGCAAGTGGTTTCAGTGTACTATTTGGACGAGATAATCGCCGAACTGGAGAAATCATCCCCCGAGCATCCGCTGGTCGCTTTATTCCAGCCGCTGGTCGAAAAGAACAATAAACGGCTTCACGATAATGCGAGTCAGTATTATACTCGGATCGAGGCTTTCGTCACCGACAATCGGTTGAAAGCCAAATTGACTGATGTATTCATCGACTGGCTGCTTCAGCGTTTCAAGTCACTTGGAAAAACGGAGATTGAACAAATGTTACTCGGCAAACTCCCCGACCTGCGCGAGACTCAAGCTGGAAAAGACTTGATCGCGATTGGCGTCGAACTGGGCATCGAAAAGGGTTTCGAAAAAGGCGTCGAGAAGGGTTTCGAAAAAGGCATTGAAAAGGGTATTGAAAAAGGCATTGAAAAAGGCATTGAAAAGGGTATTGAAAAGGGTATTGAAAAGGGAATTGAAAAGGGTATTGAAAAGGGTATTGAAAAGGGAATTGAAAAGGGTGAATTGATTGGTACGATTCGTACGTGTCAATCGCTGTCAAAAGGCGCTGGCGATAGTGAAGCGAAACTGTTGACGATGCCGATCGATGAGCTGAGTACAATGGCGACTGAGCTTCAGTCGAAGCTGCGCGAGCGTTTTATGTCGGACCCACGGTAAGGTGATCGGCAGATCTATGATTCAGACTAAGACCTGAACACGACATCAAGCCGGACGCAGCGATCGTAGAAATTCCAACGTGCGTTGAAAGTCTTCGGGGAATGGTGCTTCAAATTGCATGTCTTTTCCACTCACTGGATGCCGAATTGTCAAACGAAATGCATGAAGTGCCTGACGAGCGATGAGTACGTCGTTCTCGGAATTCACAGATTCCGGCGGCAATCCTGAAGTATCTGCGTTGGCCAGAATTTGCGGACGGCGTTTTGAACCGGCTGCGGATTTGAGGATTTCTGTCCTGGTGAATGTGGACTGACCGATATACATACGATCTGCCACAATGGGCGTCAGGATATGCAGCATGTGGATTCGCAACTGATGTGTTCGTCCGGTTTGCGGATGTAACTCCATCAATGCATAGCTGCCGAAATCTTCGCCCGTGCGATAGAACGTGACGGCTTCGCGGGCGTTACCTCCTTCGGGGCACACCATCATTTTTTCCCGGACGCGATGGTGAGGACAAACAAAAGTCCTGATATAGTCGGAGGCTAGTTCCGGAACGCCGCGTACAATTGCTCGGTACTCTTTTTTTACTTCGCGGCGTTCAAACTGACTGCTGATTTTCTGGTGAACCTGATTATCTTTAGCGATCAGAATCACGCCCGTCGTATCGCGGTCCAGACGATGCACAATGCCTGGTCGGTGACGACCGGCCACATCACTCAGCGTATCGAAATGAAACTGCAACGCGCTGGCGAGAGTGCCATTGGAGTTACCTCGCCCCGGATGCACCACCATATTCGCTTGTTTGTTCACGACAATGATGGCGTCATCTTCGTAAAGAACATCCAGCGGCAGGTTCTCTGCGACGATGTGCGATTCTTCTGCATCTGGCAATTGAATCCAGATTCGATCGTTGACGCGAAGCCGGCGGGACGGCTTGGGTGGGAGTCCATTTAACTGAACTCCACCTGCCTCGATCGCGCGCTGCAATTGGGCTCGGCTATGATTCGGGAACAATCGGGTTAGATAGTGATCCAGCCGCCAGCCGTGTGCGCGAGCTTCGACAGTGATATCTATGGGTTCATCGGAAGCCACAAGATCCTCAGCCGACAGCGGAGACAAATCCCCGCTGTCGTGTACGATCGGATCTTCTTCGTCCGATATCATTCGCCGGATTTCTCAGATGCCGGGGCGTCAGGAGTTGTGGCGTCCTTAGCGGCTGCATCTGCAGGAGCTGCGTCGCCGGCTGGTGTTGCATCAGTCTTCGGAGCATCGGATTCTGGTGTTGCCGGAGTATCCGGGGTTGCTGGAACATCAGCAGGCTTCTCTTCGGACGACTTGTCTGCTTCAGGTGCAGCGTCTTTTTTAGGCTCATCTGACTTCGTCTCAGCAGGCGGAGTCGAATCGGACGCTGAAGGGCTTAGGTTTGGCAAACCCAGATTCTGCAGTGATGGAAAAGTCGGCATCGCAGGCACCTGCCCCGGCATGCCGTCCTGCGGCATCAGCAAATCATCTTCTGGCTTTGGATTCTGAGTGCTGAACCAAGCATAGAATTTGCGACTATCCTCTGTGGCCAGTCGCTTGATACGCGCCTCAGCGATTGCTTTGAAAGTTTTGGAATCGGGGAATGCTTTGAGGACTCGCTGCCATGCTTCCGTAGCGGCATTCATTGAACCGTCAGTGCCATCGCAGCGACATTCAGCGATGCGTGCCAGTCCTACAAGCACACGTTCGCGTATAGAGTCATTGACGTCCTTGCGATCTTCGAGTTGCTTGTAAGCTTTCTCGGCATTTTCAATGTTAGTTTTCGAAGCTTCGCGATCCGTGAACAACTTGGAAACGCCGTCTTCCAGCTCGCTGTCCGCTTGTCGCAAGCGTGCCAGGATTCCAATTTGTGATGTTGGAGAACCGTCAGCAATCGCCTGGAAGTCTTCTGCAGACTTCGCCAGCATCAGATCCCGAGACAATTCTGCGGTCGGTGCAGGCTTTCGTTGCATATAAACGACAATCGCTGCGATTGCCAAAATTGCCGCAACGCCGTAGATAATTGTCGTCCCGTATCTTTCGAGAAACGGCTTCGATTCTTTCAAAAGCTTGGCGAGTGCAACTTCGTCTTCGTGGTGGACGTAATGGCGATCCGACATCGTCGGCGATCTTTCATGGAATGACGTCTCCCGTGAGTATCGGGAGATGTCCAGGTCAGTTTGTTCGAAATTCAAGCTGGAGAGTATATTGTTTTGGGCAAAATCAGGTCAAGCTGGCCCTGTTTTTCGTACTAACGCTGGCAATTCTCTCAGAATTTGCGGGGCGTTGGCGCTTCGCCGTACGATGCAGCTCGGACATCGGTGCGCTTTTGAATGGCTTTGCGGCGAGATTGGACGACAAGCGCCTCAAGATGTAGGTCGCCCGGATTTTGTTCATAGCACCACTCAAACATTTCGCTGGCCTCAGCAAAACGTTCCTGTTTTTGGAGCAGAAGTGCCATGGCATGGTGCGGCCAGTAGGAGGTTTCGTCACATTGGATGGCGAGATTCAGCATGGCTTCCGATTGCTGGTACAATTCGAATTGATAAGCCGCTCGATAGCCAGCCATCAGCAGACTGACGTAGTAATCAGAATTTTTGAGTGGCGTTGACTGGCCTGCGTCAGTCTTGTTGTGTGCATCTGGTCCTGAGTCAAGGACTTTTTGAGTTGCTTCCGTAATGACAAATAACAGCTTCTCGATTTCTTCTTTTCGACCGGTCTCACGAAACGCTGTCAAAACTTCGAGCAATTCATCGTCTGTCGGTTTGAACGTTGTGATCACGAAATCTACTGGCAGTTGCCGTGATAGATTCCGGCAAATCTCGGTTCGAAACTCGGAGCTTGAATGAAACACATATTGCCACTGTTCGATCGCGGCTTCTGCTTTTCCTTCGGTGAGCAGGCAGTCGCCCACAAAGTAGCGGACATACGGATCATTGCCGCCTGCCAGCAGAGTCTGATTGATCAGTGATTCGCGGTTTTTGTCCTGAGCATCGGTCAGAAAGTTGGTGTGCAGCAGGATCATGTACGCTTCGCCCTTGACTGGACACAACGCCAATGCGCGGCGGGCAGTTTGATCGGAAAGCATTAGTAGCTTCATGTTTCGGCCAAATGCCTTCTTCAGCCAAATATGCATTTCGCGTGTTGAACTGAAGTTCGAGATTGCGGCGTCGCGAATTTGATTTTCGCTGAGCGGATTATCACTGATTCTTTGTCTCAGTTGAAACATTTTCAGACTCAACAGTGACAACTCTTGAAGTGTGTCAAGATGCTGTGGGTCTGCTTTTGCCCCTTTCATGAGCAAATTGATGCGAGTGGCAAGTTCGCAGAGATTGCTGTCGTCCGTGTCTGTTTGATCGTAACTGGCAACCTCTTCAGCGTCCTGCTCCGGTGCGATTGTATCCGGAGTTTCGGTGGGTGTATTTTCTGGTGTGTCTTCTTCAGTTTCATCGACCGCGTCAGAAATTTCTGCGGCACTTGCAGCCTTCGTGATTAGATCGTTGGAAGTGTTTTTGTAGGCGTTCCAGCAGCGTTCGCCCGCGACACGTTGTTCCAGATCCGGCTGAACTCGACAAAGTACAAAAAGACAGGCGACACCTGCGATCAGCCAGCCGACACGTGGAAATGGAATTCCGAGTTCAGGTCGGAAGCCTGTGCATAGCCGAAGTCCAGCAACCCCAAGAATGATCGTTACGACCACGATGGCAGGCACGTACCAAACGAAATCGACGGTCGCATGAAACATACCGGCCGCCAAACTTGCCATCACAGCAGCTAATGCCGCGATTCTTTCCGGATCAGTGCGTTTAAGCAGATGCCATAAAATGCGGCTGGTCACGAAAAACAAGCCAAGTGTCATCAGCGCAAGACCCGCCAAACCTGTTTCTGTTGTCAGATGAACGTAGGAACTCTCCGCGTGGGAAAAGACTATCCCGCGAAAATTCACGAAGTCCTGCATGTAGACTGGATAAACGTATCGATGACTCCCAACGCCGCAGCCAAGTAACGGAAATGCTTTAACAGCCAGCGAGTCTGCTTTCCAGATCGCGCGACGGGCATTGCCCGGATCAACGTTGTCGGCATTGACTGAGGCGAGTTGATCAATGCGATCTTCGATTTTGCCTGTGCCGACGATCGTCATTGCGGCGATGGCGATTCCGCCAACTCCAATAATCACAACGGCAATCGGTGCGCTCATGCGACCGCTCTTCCAGAGACTTGCAAGGCACACGACACTTGCCACGCCTGCGGCCATCATTCCGCCGCGTGACAGTGACAGCATAATTGAAACAACGACGCCCCCAGCGGCGCAGATCATCAGCAGCATTTTTGCATCGATAAGGTTATCAAATCGAGAGTGATTTGAAGTTGCAGGACCCAGACCTTTGAGTTGACGGATCGCGTCTGGCTTCTGTGTACGCGATGCCATCATCCACCAGATCAGCGGTCCGATGGAAAGCGCGAGAAACTGGGCGAAGTGATTGCGGTTTGTAAAAGCTCCTTTCAGAATTTCGCGCGTACCAGTGTATGGCTGGCGATAAAACCAAAAGAATCGATCGTTCGAAGTCGTCAGTTGGATGCAAGCAAAGATGGCCATCAGGACTCCGGAGATTCCAACCAGCTTCAGCATGCGATGACAGTCCGCTTCTGTTGCCATTCTCTGAGCAACAACAACTGCGATCACACCGTAAGAGAGCAGCATCAGAAATGCGTGCCGAGTCTCCGTGGGCAGCAGACTGGTTGTGTGCCAGGCAACCGTCGTTGACTCCTGTGCCTGCGGCAGTTGTGTTGATGCCCAGCCTGGAAGCAGTCGTTCGTATTCCGGGGATATCCGTGCCAGGATTTCTGGCGATAGTGGTAACGTCTGAAACCAAACAAGCAACAGGCCGGCGATAATTAAAGGTTCCACTGCGAGTAAAACCAATCGTCCGCCCGCTCTTACTTTATGCAGACACCAGACGCAGCCCAGTGCCATCGCAAGAGTGATCAGTATCCGGTGGCCCCATGCCTCGCGACCTCCCATGACAAACGGAAAAATAACAATCAACGTAAAGATGATGGCATCCGCTGCCAGCAGCAGTTTTGGTCCCGCCAGAAATCTTATCAATCCCGGTTCCGCGTTAAAGCTGACCGATCGACGACTTTTTTTGAGATTGGATGAACTGCGGGCAAACATAAAATTTCACGGTACTTTGATCGTCAGTGGAGAGATATTTCTTCAGGCGGGCAAGAGTAGCAGTTGGATTTGTTTTGTTTTGTGTCTCATTCAATTCAAAATTGGCTCAGGCAGCTCGGTTCCTATGACTGGGGCCATCCAATGACGATGTGTTCCCTGCCGCCAATGATGACAAGCCCAACGCAGCTTCCTGATCGAGTTGTTCATCGGGTTCATTGTCGTGCCCATATCCGTATCCGTAACCATAGCCGTAACCATAGCCATAGCCGCCTGAATCCGTTGTTGTCAGATGGTTAATGACAACGCCCAGCAGCGTGCAGCCCAGTGTTCGCAATGTTTCTGTGGCACGAATGACCATTCGACGACGGTCTTTGTCAGGGCGCACAACAAGGATAACAGCGTCAACCAAACGGCCAACGATTGCTGGATCACTGACTGCAAGAACGGGTGGTGCATCGATAATAATCTGATCGTACTTAGTTTCACCCCACGCCAGCATGTTTGAGAATCGCTCAGACGACAGCAATTCTGCTGGATTGACAGGACGTGGTCCACAAGAGATGACGTCCAGGCCTTTGACATCTGAGCTACGCAGGTTTCTTTCGATAGAGGATTCCAGGTCGTCTGTGTCACGCAGAATCCTGGACAGTCCGCTGTCATCTCGCATGCCGAGCAGCGTTGACAGCCCTGGGCGTCGCATGTCGGCATCAATCAGCAACGTACGTTTACCAGACTGTGCATAAGCCACGGCCAGGTTCGACGACACAGTTGTTTTTCCGTCACCTGGTTCGGTGCTGGTACACACGAGACGATTTGTATCCTGTGGCGAAAACTCAATGCTGGTTCGCAGTGCTCGAAATGCTTCTACTTCTTTGGAGTGTGGCTTGCTGTGACACATAACAGCGACGAACCCTTCACCGGGAAGTTCCTCCATCCGTGGAATCATTGACAGAACCTGCGTTTCAAGCTGGAACTTGAGTTCTTCCGGAGTTCGGAAGCGGTCATCCATAATATCCAGAACCCAGATGACGCCGATACCGGCAATCGAGCCCAGCATGAGCGACAGTAGACCTGTGATTGCCAAACGCGGATTCACAGGGCGACTTGAAAACGTCGGCATACGAGCCACATCTGTGATAATCATTTTGTCTTTGTTGATACCGATCCCGTCTGCCTGATTCTGATATTCTTCAATTTTGTTACCGAGTCGATCTATTTCGCGCTGATTCAATTCGAGGTCTGCCATAATCTGGCCAAGTCGTTGTGATTTATTTCTCTCTCGTTCAAGCTGCGTATAGATCGATTGCTCGTTTTGAAGATTTGTTTCCAGTTGTTGACGGAGATACTGAACAAGTCGCGGTGCAAGTTCGGTCTTTGAGAGTCGCTGTAGCTCAAGTTGCTTCTGTCGAGGGTAGTCCTGAAGGAATCCCCTCTTGTTCAGAATCTGTACGTTCAGAGCCTTAATTTTTGAGTGCTGCTCACCGTACCGGGTACGTGCATCACTGAGTTGGCTTTCAAGTTCCAGAAGATCTTTCTGCATTTGCTGCACCAGAAACGCATCTTGCGTTCCCAGACCCATGGATTGTTCAATGAGCTGTCGACCCGCAGAATCCAGGATCTCGTTCGCAAACTTCAGGATGTCTTCGCCGCTCGCGATGGCTCGCTGTACACCATCAATTTGAGTACGAGTTCTTTCAGTCGTACGATGCGCCTCGGAATAGGCCGTGTTGAGCAGGCGGATAGTCTCGAAGACGATGCTCAGGCCAGAGTTCTTTTCGCCGCTTGCGACAAGTTCGGGAGCCGATGCTCGCAACTGCAGTTGATGCGAGATTGCCTGCGTCAGTCTTGTTTCGTCGCTGGCCTGCTGTTCTTTAAGTTTCCGGATGCTTTCTTCCGACGAACCGTTGTGCGTGGAGTCAAGATATTCTTCGTAGGCGGTCAGCATAGATGTCAGAACGCCCTGGGCTGATTTTGGATCTTTGGACTGGTAGCTCAGATCCAGGACCGTTGTACTGAAAGCGCAGGAGACAGAAAGATTGTCCTTGATTGTCTTAACCCATTGGGCTTCGGGCAGGCCAACCAGATCCACGCGGGCACTCTTGGGCAGTCGCTTAATTGCACGGACGATGACCTGATCGCGAGACATCAATTCGATGAACGTCGGCATCTCGCTGCTAGCGCTGCTGCCTTTGTTCTGTGCTTCATCTGTGACGTTGCCGCCTTTGCGGACGATATAAAGCGACGCATTGGACTGATACATTCGTTGTGCGGTGATGAAATATGCGGCTCCGCCAATGCAGGAGACAACGAGCGCTGCGACAAGAATTCCGCTGCGCAGGCGAACGGTGCGCAGGAATCGGAACATCAAATGCAGCGTTGATGCCGCTGAATTTTGACCGTGTTCATGCGTACTCAGAACGTCATTATCCGTGACAGACATTTCGTCCGGCCTCCTTGCCGTTTTTAACCAATTGTGGTCTGGCGATTTTCTGTTTCAGAAAATTGTTGTCGAACCATTAATGCCAAACCGTATGATCTGCAACGCTTCCATGAACACTGTTGCAGGAGTGTGCTCCACCGTGATCACATCACCTGCTCCCAGCCGCATATTCCAATCGTCACTATGTTTCGCAGCACGCAGGCTGACTTCAATCACCGTCGGGTCCTGCCCCTGCGCTGATTGGCGAACAAA
>JBDNFT010000025.1:0-3536 GCA_041689695.1 Planctomycetaceae bacterium
CGAAGGTGTCGTGCTGAATGACGGCGATGGTAGCCCGATCGGTGACGGGCCGTATCGCAAAAGCAAAGGACTGCATGCTCATCAGGGGACCGTGCAGGTTGTGACTGGCAACGGTGGCGCTAAAGTCAGTCGCGTGGGAACATCGCCAGTCATGAAACAAGTCATAGTGGAATACGGCTCGGTGATTCTGGATGTTGATGGTGACACTCTGACGGGTGTGATGGTGAATCGTGGAGGTGACGAGCGCGATCTGTTCAGTATCGTGAAACAAGGATCTGTCGTGCCGCAGATTGTGAAGTCACCAAGAACTCTGCCGCTCTATTCCGTGGCGATCGACAAGCCACGCATCAATAAGTCGGAGATGACACCTTTCCCGAAGAAGGCGGTTGAACTGATCAAGCCGAATTCCGATTGGGACTACCTGGCCGGAAGCCATCCGCCCGAAAAATGGACGGCCCTTGGGTTCATCCCAAACGACGCTGGTGGATGGAAATCCGGAACGGTGGGCATTGGTTTTGGAGACAGCGATGACGTAACCGAGCTCAAGGATATGGAAAAGAAATACACGGTGGTTTATGCTCGCACTGATTTCGAACTGCCGCCTGGCGCAACAGAAAAGATCAGCGAACTGGGCTTAGCGATCAGCTACGACGATGCATTCATCGCTTATTTGAACGGCCATGAAGTACTCCGGGTCGGCGTTAAAAAAGGCCACGGTGCAACTGCCGGGGATATCGAAAGCCATGAAGCGGACGGGTACGAGTATTTCCCGTTGAAAGACGCAAAACAGTATCTCATGGAGGATGACAACATTTTGTCCGTCGAAGGCCACAACTCGAATATCGGCAGCAGCGACTTTACGTTGGATCCGTATCTTCTGGCTGTCCCGCGAGCGGCGGAATAATGCCGCACACTTTGCGATTAAAGTAGCCGTCACTCTCCGAGTGACGAATGCCAAAGGCCGCGTTTTGCGGCCAGCCTCACTCGGAGAGTGAGGTCTACTATGGGAAATCGAGTGCCATTGAGCGGCTGCCACATGACCTTACAATGTTCTCACAAGCTTCGACTGGGACCAGCAGCGAGTGCCTTGATTCTCGTTCCAGGGCTCGAGCCCTGGAACGCCATGTGCCGGAGGCTCCTGCCTCCACAGGCAGACTTGGGAGGCAGGAGCCTCCGGGGCAGTGTGTTCCAGGGCAGGAGCCTCGGAACAAGAACTTCAATTCACTCGGTGTGCAGCATAACCAAGTCGCTCGCTGCGATCCTGACCATCATTCTGGTGTTGTCACAAAATGTCATCGCTCACGATGGCCCCGAAGAAGTCCTCACAACGTTAAATACCGCGATCCTTCGGAACGGACCGACAGCCGATCTTCTCTTCCGCCGTGCGACGGAATTTCGCGCGATGCGAGACTACAAACACGCGGCGGCAGATCTGGGCTATGCCGTTCGGCTGGACTGTTCGATGGAGATCGCTCGCCTGGAACTGGCAAGACTGCAGTTACTGCTACTGAAATCTGCTTCAGCATTCGACGACGAAGCTTCTCACTACAAGCAGCCACTGGAGACCATAGAACCGTTATTGCACAGCAATGATACTGCGATGCGAATCGCCAGTCTGGCCTTGCGTTGCGAAATCCACCTCGCCGCCGAAAACTGGATGTCCGCCATTGAAGATCTGTCCGAGGCGCTTGAAACTAAGCCGGAAGTGCAATGGTATCTGTGGCGTGCGGAAGCACAAGAACGCAGCAAACAATACGTCGCCAGCATCGAAGGACTGAGGATCGCTGACACAAGAACACAAAGTCCCGTCATTAAAGCGGCATTGTGTGATGCGCTGATTGGTGCCATTCGACATCCTGGTGATTCGGAGGCGAGATCCGTTAGTATGATTCGCGAAGCGAAGACCATGATTGATCTGGAACTCAGCACATCACGGCTGAAAAGTGCATGGCTGATTCGCCACGCGGAGCTTCTTTTGCTGAGCGATGATCGGCACCTTGCGGAGTCTGAACTGCACGCGGCCATCGAAGAACTGGATGCCCGCCTGCAGACGCAACATCCCGATCCAGCCTTGGTGCGTGATCGCAATCGCGCTGTCGAACTGTTGAATCTGTGACTCTTGTTGAGCAGCTCAACTTTTGCAGAAGGCCGAGAGATATCACAACCCGAAACGTAAGTGAGTGATTTAAGTTACTGCGTAGGCCGATTTTGGAATCGCCCTAGCCCGGCCATTGATCGCGATTCCTGAACAAACTGCCCGCTGACCGATCGGATTCTGACGATTTCTCCTCCAATTCTGCAACTTCTGACGCAGTTTCCGTTGCCTGGCACTCAATTCCTTGACGCTCGAAGACTACCGTTCAATAATCCGGCCCACTCCGGGAAGCTCTCCAGCATCCTGAACCGCCCTTCCATAACTTGCGGGATTACGACAAAATGAAGCCGGAAGAATTAAGTGCATTTCGGTCAATGCTTCGCTTGCTTCAGGCTCGCCTTCGAGGTGACGTCGAACAACTTAAGGAAGAGGCGTTTTCCGGTGCCGAAGCAGGCGGCGACCAGCGATCCTCCAATCACATGGCCGACATGGGCTCCGATGCCTGGGATCTGGATTTTTCCCTGCAACTTGTGGAAAACGATCAGGGTGTGCTCGAAGAAATATCGCATGCCCTGAAAAAATTTGACGACGGATCTTATGGGCTGTGTGAGTTGTGTTTGGAACAGGGGCTTCCGGAAACCAAAGCGAAAATTCCGAAAGCACGGCTTCAGGCAATTCCGCACGCTCGCAACTGCGTTGAGTGTGAACGAAAAAAAGAACTTGGCCGCTGAAGTCGGTTCAGGCAGGGAAGCAAACAGTGCCAACGAAGCAAACAGTGCCGGGGAATCGAATTTCCATCTACGCCGCGATTGCCATCACGTCGCTGGCTGCAGACCTTGGCAGCAAGGAGTTAGTCTTTCGCGCTCTGGGACTGCACGGTCGTTCGGATTTGCTCATCGATTCCTGGGTGAAGTTTGACCTGCTCACGAATCTGAACTACGGCGCGCTGTGGGGAGTTGGCCAGGGCATGGCGCCAGTGTTTGCTGTACTCAGCATCGGGGCGTTTGTCGGAATTATCTATTGGTTGTTCTTCTGCGGAGCTGCAACCAGTCTTTGGACGACCGTCGCACTGGCACTCGTGTCTGGTGGCACGCTGGGAAATCTCTACGACCGACTCGGACTGCATGGAGTCGTTCCTCCCCATGCAAAAGCCCCCGCTCAAGCCGTACGTGACTTTCTGCATTTTCAATTTGGCACTTACGAGTATCCAATTTTCAACATTGCCGACAGTTGCCTTGTGGCTGGTGCGATCATGCTGATGCTGCAGTCACTTAAGCCAGTGCCAGGCGAATCAAGCAGCGATGCTGCATCGACTTAGCCACACTTCACGCGGTCATAGATCAGGCTGTCGATTTAATCCTAACCCGAAGCGTCAGCGAGGGATGCTTGGCAAAAAACGCTGATAATTTTATCCCTCACTGACGTGTCGGGTTGTGAAAAC
>JBDNFT010000026.1:0-1784 GCA_041689695.1 Planctomycetaceae bacterium
AATTGCGATTATAGTAGCCGTCACTCTCCGAGTGACGAAAGCCGACAGGCTGCGTTTTACGGCCAGCGTCACTCGGAGAGTGACGTCTACTTTGTTAAATTTAGTCCCATTGGGCAAACGCCCGTGCTCCAACTGACCCCTCGTTGAAAAGTTTTTAAGCAATGACATCACTTCCGATAATTGACCTTCCCGATTCGAATCCATTGCCGAAGGGCGTTTCTGGAGTACCGGGCCAGTCAAAAGGGACATATGCCTTCGTTAGCCTCGGCTGTCCGAAGAATCTGGTGGATAGCGAAAAAATGCTGGGATCGCTGTCGTTGGACGGTTATTCGCTGGTTTCTGATCCTGAAGGTGCGGATTTCGTCATCGTCAATACGTGTGGCTTTATTGAAAGCTCACGGCAGGAATCTCGTTCGGTCATTCAGGAGATGCTGGATCTCAAAAAGGAAGGCAAAACGAAAGGCGTCATTGTTGCCGGATGTCTGCCTCAGCGACTTGAAGCCGACGGTGGATTGCTGAAGGAAATGCCTGACATCGATCATGTTGTGGGCGTCTTCGGGCGTGACGAAATCACCAAAGTCGCGGATCGACTGGTTGGTGGTAATCGCGAACAGCGAGAACTCTTCCGCCCTGCCCCGATCAAAGCGATGAATGATCAATCGCGTCTGCGAATTACTCCATCGCACTATGCGTATCTGAAAATTTCAGAAGGCTGCGATCGGACCTGTACGTTTTGTTCAATTCCGTCGATGCGCGGCAAGCACGTCACAAAGCCGATTGAGATGGTGCTTGATGAAGCCAGGGAACTTGTCGATGACGGCATGCGCGAATTGATTATTGTCGCTCAGGACACAACGTATTATGGCATGGACCTGTATGGTGAAGTTCGTCTGGCGGAATTGCTGCGTCAGTTGCAGAAAGTTGATGGCATCGACTGGATTCGGTTGATGTATCTCTATCCAATCAATTTTTCAGACGAGCTGATCGACGTCATTGCAGATTCTGGCAACATCCTGCCGTATCTGGATATGCCGCTACAGCACATCAATTCTTCGGTGTTGAAGAGAATGCAGCGTCGCGTAAATTCTGACCAGACACGCGAATTGGTAAGTAAGCTTCGGGAACGTATTCCGAATGTGGTCTTGCGAACGACATTTATCACTGGCTTTCCTGGCGAAACGGACCAGCAGTTTGAAGAGCTGCGGCAATTTGTTGAGGAAACGCGGTTTGAACGTATGGGTGTTTTCACATACTCCCTGGAACCTGGCACACCGGCAGTGAAACTGGACGGTCATCTTCCGGAAGACGTCAAGGAAGCGCGCCGTAACGAATTGATGGCGTTGCAGCAGCAGATTGCATTTGAGCACGCTGATAAAATGATCGGCTTTGAGTTGGATGTGCTCATCGACGAAGAAATTGGTGACGGAGTCTACGTTGGGCGATCGTACGCAGATGCTCCGGAGATTGATTCGAATGTAATCGTGCGTGGTGTTGATCTTCAGCCGGGCGATATAGTTCCGGTCGAAATTATGGAGCGTCAAGACTATGATCTTGTCGGAATGGTTTCGGATCTGGTCGCGGAAGACGCAGACGATTAGGATAGCCTGTCAGCGTGTGCGACGCGCACATTGAAAGTGAATTCAATAAATCACCAACCAGCTAACGTTGTGTCATTCACGAATCAGGACCTTATGTCAAACGCAGACATTTCAACTCCGCCTTCTGCAGGTGCAGCCAAACGCAAGGCTGTGTTGGGGCGTGAATCGTTGAATATGCCAAACTTG
>JBDNFT010000027.1:0-1808 GCA_041689695.1 Planctomycetaceae bacterium
CAAATGTGGAGATGCTATTGAAGTCACCAAGAACTATAGCTGGGTGTTTAGGGTCAATCGCTTCGACGATTGCGCCGATCTCGATCGCGTGATTCTCTTCGGTTGCTGAGAGCGCGGTCATTGCGTCGGCAATTCTCCCGCCACCTTTGAATTGGAACGGCGTCAAATGGACATTTACAATCTGGATTGGTTCACCAGCGATTTCAAACGTTGCCGCGTAGAAACCGAACAGCCCAGCGTTTGGTGGTGTGAATTTCACGTTGGTCAGCTTTTTCTTGGAGGCAAACGCAAATCGTTCCGCGTAGTACTGGCCATCGTGGCCGATTGAATAGAAAAATGGGTAGGTTTTCTCAAGGCGTTCACCAAGAAATCGCTCCGATTGAACTGTTGTTTCCTGAAAGCAGATCAAGTCCGGGTCGGCGGTCGCAATCGCATCAAGGACTTGATCGCCTCGTCGGTTGGCATAGTTCAAGTTGTACGTAGCAACACAAAACGAATCCGCAGAGGCGGAAGACGAAAGAATAAAGACGATGATTGTTGCGATCAGATTCTTCATGTTGTCAGCGAACAATGTAAATAAGGAGCCAAATGACAGGGATAAAACGGAGATCGCCCATCAACTGCACCGTCAAGAGCAATACTATTACCGCTGAGGAAAACCCGCAATCCGACCGGACCAGCAGATGATCTCTCCAGCATCACTCATGGCCTCTCACGTCGTTCGCGGCGCTTCCTCCGACATAGACGTCTCAACGTCCGGAAACAATCAGGTTCACTCGGCGGACGATGAGAGTTTAGCGAAGACTGAGTGGGTTGTCATTTGGAATCCGGACGGTCCGCAGGTTCTGCTCGGCTGGTTCGTGTCGCGACAGACCCACTCTGCTCCATCGTGATGGTTACTACACGCCGTCCGTCCGCATTCGCGAAGTCAAAGCCTTAGTCGTTATTTCTCTAATGTTCTGTACTGGAGGAGATTTCGCAAAGCAACCTGATACGCCTGCCGACCATCCAGTCCCCACGCACGGCGCCCGGCAATGCACTCGTCGTAGGCTTTTGCGAGTTGTGGCTAAGTTCGGATCGTCCAGCGTTGCTGCACGAGCTGCAAATTCGTCTGGGCAGTGTTTCATGATATCAGAGACCAGACTGAGTTTTGCAAAATAGACCGGCGTAACCAATCCGGACACGAATGACATTCAACGTGAGAACCAGTCGTGTGCGACTACGGTTGATGCATTCGTTCTGTGGACTGTCTGAACTACCAAAGCGACAGTTGAAGGCCATCCACATCGTCAAAGTGTCGATCTCGTGTCGCGAGCGTCAACGAATGTTGCATTGCCGAAGCTGCGATCCAGATGTCGTTTTCGGGAATCGGTTTGCCCTTTCGACGGAGCAACGCTTTGATTTGCCCATAGTGTCGAGCCGTACTAATGTCGCAGGAAAGGAATCACGATATTGGAGTCAAGCAGGTACTTACCACTCATGCGCGTAAACCTGTTCGCAACCCGATTCGATTGCGTCAATCGTAGATTTCGCATCAGCTTCACTGAGTGAGCCGGCGAATCGTTTGAGATCAGCACCCGACATCCCTTTCGGAGATTGTTTAAGGGTGCGAACGAATGCCAGCACACGACGCTGCTTTTCCACATCAAGGCCGTCGAGTTCGGAGTGAATCAGTGAAGGAAGTTCAATGCTCATGAAGTCCATCCTACACAATAGGGTGCGAAGCTGGAATGCTACTCGAAATATTCAATCGATTCTTTTCGCGAGCGGTCTTAGTCATTCTGAATTCGCATCGCATCCAATGAAAA
>JBDNFT010000028.1:0-4337 GCA_041689695.1 Planctomycetaceae bacterium
CCTGCGATTCAATGGATCCCTTGAGAGTTACCGTCGCCCAACCCAATTGTTTGCCTGAATTTGCAAAACAAATTAAGGCCGAAATCACCATCGCTTTTTTAACCCAAATTCTGGGTCAAGGCCAACTTTCCAACTGCCCAGGGCGGGACGATCAGCATCGATCCTCAATTGTTGCCAGACGCCAGCCAAATTTCTACATCTGGATTGAAGTTCTGGCAATCTCTTTCAACAACTTGGCAGTGAAACTAAAAAAAACGGGCGACTGTCACATTTTCTGGAAAGATGCCTGGTTCAGGTTATCTGTGCGGAATTTGCAAAAAATGAGGCAGATGGTAGGTTTTGGCAATCCGCGTCCAGGGACTGCACGTTCGCAGCGAACTACCCCTGACTTTGGTTTCTGTCGGGCAGCAATGCTACAATTCCGGTGGTGTGATGATCTGCTGTCAGCAAACATGCGGTTCACCACGGTCAAAAGTTGTCAACACGGTTCAACGCCCCGCTGCCATTGATGTTTGTACAATCAGGATTGTTCTCATGCGATGCATCACTGCGACTGCTTCAATGCTGGCAGGCATCTTTTTCATAACGCCTACGCTGACCTTTGCGCAACAGAGAGCCACCGATGCTGCACAGACCAATGCTGTTTCTGTTGCTGACGTCGCTGATGGGCCGAATGCCGAAGCGGTGCGCAAACCATTTGGTCAGTGTTTAACCGTCGATGGCAAAGTCGATGACGAGTTGATCAGTCGCGTCACCAGCCTCACGAAGGAACTGCAGATCAAAGCAGGCCGTGAGAAGCGTCAGGCGATTCTGGTGCTGGAAATTTCTCCCGGATCGAGTCGCCAGGGCCAGGTGCATGACCTGGCTAAGGTTCTGGTTTCCCCGGAACTCAGCAATGTCCGCACGATCGCATGGATACCGAAGACGCTTGATGGCAATCATGTGATCCTGGCGTTGGCATGTCATGAGATCTACATGACGGCGACCGCCGCATTGGGAGACATTGGCCGAGGTAAAGCGTTGTCCAATGTGGAGCAGAATTTCGTGCTGGACATCGTCGATCGCGGAAGAAATCTACGCATGTCGCGAGCTATCGCCAAGGGCATGATGGATCCAGCCAACGCGGTGATGCGAGTCACACTGGAAGACGCCAACGGGACAAAGCGACAGCAGTTTCTGACCGAACCGGAATTGCGGGATTTGCAGAATCAGAACGTCGCGATTCTGCAAACCGATACGATCAAGGATCCTGGCCAGCCCGGAATATTTACTGGCAACGAAGCCGCGAAGGCTGGTTTTCTGGTGGCCGCAACGCCCGCCAATCGCAACGAAGTGATTGCTGAACTCAATCTGCCGCTGGAAGCAATGCGCGAAGAAGGTGGTGACAACACCAAAGTCGTGGCACGTGTAATTGCCATTAACAATGTCATCGGAAAACAGCTTGCAGATTTCATCACCAGGGAAACTCAACGCGCGATCTCCGATGGCATCAACATGATTATCTATGACATTGATTCACCCAGTGGCGATAAGTTGCAGGCTCAGCAGGTGGCGACGGTGATCGCGGAACTTGATCCGGCAAAAGTGACAACTGTGGCGTGGATTCGAAAAGAGGCAACTCAAGCGGGCGCGCTGGTGGCGTTGAGTTGCGATCGAATCTTTCTGGCAGATGATGCGACGATCGGAAACATCGATTTGAAAGCCATGCGTCTGAACAATGGTCACCGTCTGCAACCCGTCGAGGAGCTAAACGCAGACGAGCAACAGAGATTGCTCACGGTGATTGCTTCCATTGCCGGTCGCAAGAATCGATCCCTGTCACTTCTGCAGGCCATGGCCGATTCCACGAAGCCAGTCTTTGAAGTGACGCAAAAGGAATCTGGTCGAATCGCATGGATGAACGACGACGAATTGGCAGCTCAACCCGACGAATGGGTGAAGGGCGCCGCCATACCGGAAGCTCGTGGTGGCGAACTGCTGGTACTGACCGCAAAACGAGCCCACGACCTTGGCATCGCAGAATCTCCCTGTCACGACATGGAACAACTGCGAACGCGATTGGGGATCAGCGAAACCACAGATTTGCGTCCTGTGGCGAAGACGTGGGTTGATAATCTTGTGACGGCTTTAAATTCCGGATGGGGCGGTTTTTTGCTGGTGACGATTGGAATCATCTTCATCTATCTGGAACTGCATATGCCAACCGGGCTATATCTCATTGGTGCGATCACTAGCTTCTCCCTGTTTTTCTGGAGCCGCTTTCTGGGTGGTTCGGCGGGTGGTCTTGAGTTGACGCTGTTTATCCTGGGGATGGTTCTGCTGGGCGTCGAATTTTTTGTTGTGCCGGGCTTTGGCGTGTTCGGGGTTACGGGAATTTTGATGACCGGAGCGTCCCTGGTAATGGCCAGCAATACGTTTTCGGGTATGTCCGCGACGGAAGGATTTGAGCAATCGATGGATAGCCTCGTATCGCTGGCTGCAGCGTTCATGGTTGTGATTGCTGTGGCGGTCGCGATGAATCGTTTCCTGCCTTCAATCCCGTTTATCAACCGGCTGATTCTCACGCCTCCGGGTTATGTACAGAATCATGGTGAAGGAGTGATCCTGGATCCATCACTTCAAAGTCAGCCATCATCGGCTGGCCTCATTGGCGTGGGCATGGTCGGAATCACCGCGTCGTCTTTGCGTCCAACCGGGAAGGCGATGTTTGGCGACAAATATGTTGACGTCGTGAGTGATGGAGCTTACATCGATCACGGCACAAAGATCGAAGTCATTCGCCTTGTCGGCAATCGGATTATTGTGCGCACTGCAAATGAATCGGCCGAGTCATAATTCAGAACGCATAAACCCAATTCAGGATTGATCATCCTGCTTGTCTAAAGCGGCATCTTCCCGGCGGTTTGCCTCGAAGAGTTCATTTTGGACTGGAATCAGGCACTTCAGGATTTCAAACAGAACCTCCGATGGCGAGCCATTGGCATCAACTTCGTGAATAATGGCCGGATTGTATTGCTGCAGAACTGGTGCAGTGACTTCGCGATAAACATCGAATCGTCGACGAATAATCGTTTCATTAGCATCGTCCGTACGATTTTCCCGAATCGCTCGACGACGAATACGGTGAATCATGTCCTCTTCGTCTGAACACTTCAGATAAATCACGCGGTGAATTTCCAGGTACTCCTGAATCATCTCCACCTGATGAACATTGCGCGGCATACCATCCAGAATCAACAGGTCTTCGCGTGGCTTGAACCGTGACAGGGCGACATAAGCCTCGACAGCTTTCCGCCAGATTTTGATTGTCAGGTCGTCGGGAACAAGTTCGCCTCGGGAAATGTGCCTGTAAACCTCGCGTCCGTTCGGCGAACCAATATCAATCGAACGAAACACATCGCCGACGGAAAGGTGAAAGAATCCCGGAATGTCAGCCAGTATCTTTCCCTGAGTGCCTTTGCCAACGCCGGGTGGGCCGAACAATGGGACGCAGCGATATCTTGGTTTGGATGTCATTCTGGTTTTCCAACGACCTCGGCAGGGATATGTTTCGAAGGCCGATCGATTCATGTTGAACTGCCACAATCCTTGGATCTTGTTGCGGCGGCAGGCTCGGCGGCGGAGTATGACGCAGCACGGAATCCGTTGCCAGCGGTGCGGAATCGAATTCTCCAGACTTTAGACGCTGAGAATCTAATTCTGGAACTTCTTCGGCCTTGAAGTGGTGCCAAAGAAACTTCCATGCAAAAGGGCAACCCGCAAAAACGGGCTGCCCTCGGTGTTTACAAATCTATGTACCGATAACAGTACAGATAAGCAAAACTTATTCGCTTTTCGGAGCTTCTTCTGGTGCTTCTTCCTTTGGAGCTTCTTCTGCTGGAGCATCAGCCGCCGGTGTTTCAACTGCCGGTGTTTCTTCCGTTGGAGCTTCTACGGCTGGTGTTTCAGTTGCGTCTGCAGCGGGTATTTCCATTGCAGGAGCATCTGTTTCGTGAGACTCGTGAGAATGAGGAACCTCAGCTCCGCCAGCCACGCCTGAACCAGTTCCACCACCGCCCGGTCCGGCAGTGTTTTCGTTTTCTGTGCATCCCAGCATCCAGGTGACACTGCCCAACAGTGCCAACATACTTACTGATCGAATCAACTTCATAATCCCAGCCTTTCGAAAACTAACTACAAAATTCAACGTCTTGAATCTAAAACCGCCTGTCCAAACGGCTACTCAAGTGCTAAACCCTACGAAGATGCAGGTGAAAATCAACACTTTGACAACGCGAAAACAACCAAGTTCCACAATTGAGGCTGGATCGCTCGAAAACATGGGATACATTGCGCAA
>JBDNFT010000029.1:0-3576 GCA_041689695.1 Planctomycetaceae bacterium
AGGAAGCTCATGTGTCGGTCCCGTGCAAGTACAATGTTGGCGGTGTCAGCCAGCCTGTCGAAACCTAGCACGAACCAGGAGCGACGCTTTATAGAATCCTGAGTTTCGAAAATTTTCAGCCGACGAAGGCGTTTCTGGCGACGAACAAACAGTCCACGGAAACTGTTCCGGCCGGGTAAACCGTGGTTTTTCCCCGCAAAATCGTTACAAAGATTGCTCGTGATTCGATCGGCAGAATGTGTGATACTTCGTGCCATGCAAAAACAGGCTTTGACATTACTTATCGCTGTCGTCGCGAGTATGCTCGTTTACCAGCAGCAGACTTCCCCTGCGCAGCCGCCGTTGATTTTTCCTCAGCCTCGGCAAAAGTCGCTGCAGGCACCAGCCATTCGTGACAAAGCTCAGAATCAAGTGGTTCCTGAGGACGCCCTCGACACTCGTGACGCATGGTTTCTTGTCGAATTCGACGGTGCGACAATTGGTTACGAATCGCTGGTGGCGACGCAGGTTGACGAAACATCGCGAAATTCCGTCGTTATCACCGCTGCTGCTGAAAATGACGACGTTAGGCCGCGAATTCGCCGTACCCGAGAGACGCGACTGAAGCTCAAACGGTTCGGTATTGACTTGTCGGTTTCAGCTCATCTGTCAACCATCGAATCTACTGACGGAGTTTTAGACAGTTGGTCCTTGCGACGCACAGGAGCAGATGGAACAGTCATTCAAAGATCGGCGACATGGGACGATGAACGCAAATTGTTCCTGATTCGAAGCGACGCTGCGGAGCGGACAAAAACAGAAACGGTTCAATCGCGCGTTCAGCCTCGATCTCCAATCCTGCCGTCATGGCTGTTGGCCGAGAACATGGAGCGGCCTCAACGCTGGGCCAGTGCTGTATTATTTCCTGAGACGTCTGCGATTGTGGATGTGGAAATTCGTCAGATGCCGCCGCAAAGCATTCGCCTGAAGGACGGCAAGACCATCGCCGTGACGCGGATGGACTATTGGCCTGGGAACCAGCCGGAGATGTTATCTTCGGTCTACTACGATAGTGAATTTGAAGTCGTCCTGGTTGAACAACCGCTGCTGGGCAAGACGTTGCGATTTTATCGTACGGACGCCGCGACCGCTTTAGGGGAAGAAAATCTGCAGGCACTCGATTTGCAGTTTCTGACGGCGTTACCTCTGCGACGGTCTCTGCTGAATCCTGAAAAGACGAATGTCATGCGGATGAAGTTTTCGGTGGGAGATTCGGAACAAATCTCATTGCCTTCCAGCGATTTTCAAACTGTCGAGCAGATTGCTCCGAATTCCGTTGTTGTAAAACTCACACGCCCTGCCGTCAACGCCGACGGAAGCGTCGTCGCCGCGCCGTCGCGCAATATCACACGACCAGCAAGCAGGTTTACTGAGAGTTCGCGATGGATCGATACGAAGAATGACACTGTGCGACGTATGGCGGTCATGGGTGGTGGAGCGGTTTCGGATCCTCGCGAAAAGTGCAAGCGGCTGACAAGTTACATCAATTCCCATCTGCGACTAGCTGCATTTTCAACCTCGCTGCAACCTGCCAGCGAGGTTGTAAAATTCAGACAGGGCGACTGTACTGAATACGCAGTGCTGCTGGCTGCCGTGATGCGAAGTCAGGGTGTTCCGGCCCGTGTCGCTGTTGGTTTTGCCTACGTTGCCAACCCGCCATCACTCGTCCCACATATGTGGACCGAGGCATGGATCGATGGTCAATGGATTCCATTCGACGCGACTCTTGGCGGTGAAGTCAATCCGCTGACTCGTGTCAAAGTAATGGACTCGCCATTGTCTGACAGCGTCTCAAATGGCACTTTGCTGTTTGTCCCGCTGTTGAATTTCCTCGGCCGCGCCACTGTGGAAATATTGCCGGAAGAATAACGTGAGCCGACGGTAAGTAGGTCCTTTCTGCCGGAAAGGACTTCGCGACTTGTCGCGACCTGCGACCAGATCCACGTTGATCAAATGACAACGCGACCCCGTTGAGCGGACGTCGGCCGTTGGGTTCGCCTTGCGGCGAAAGTCCTCCTCGGCAAGGAGGACCTACTAAAATCGACGACCGCACTACGTATAAACAACATCTGTGTCGCTGAGTGTTGCGAACGGCAAATTGCTGCTATCATTCTTGCTGCCTACCGGCGACTTTTAACGCCTTTTGACCTTCCGGGGAGAAACCATGCGATTTCAGCGATTGTGCTTATTTTTGGCTGCACTGTGTGTGGCAAGTGTATCTGCGAATGCAGAAGATTGGGTGTCACTTTTCGATGGCAAGACGCTCGAAAACTGGGATGGTGATCCGAACATTTGGAGTGTTCGTGATGGCGTGCTCACAGGCGAAACTGGCACTGAAGGCCCCAACAAGCTGGATCGTAACACGTTCATCATTTGGCGTGGTGGTGAAGTCGATAACTTTGAGCTTGAACTTGAATACAAGATAGTACACGGCAACTCCGGAATTCAATATCGGAGCTTTGAACTGCCAGACGCCAAATGGGGCATCGGCGGATATCAGGCCGACTTTGAAGCGGGAGATACCTACTCAGGTATTCTCTACGGCGAAGCGTTTCGCGGCATCCTGGCTCAGCGCGGTCAGGCGACGGAGCTGGTTCGCAACGACGGCAAGTTCGAAGTCAAAGAAACCGCGAAGATCGGTGAAACCAAAGAGATCCAGTCGAAGATCAAAAAAGAAGACTGGAACAAATACCGCATCGTTGCTGACGGGTATCACTTTCAGCACTTTATCAATGATGTCCAGACGATTGATGTCACCGACAACGACGTTCAGGAACGTCGCGCGGCTGGTGTGCTGGCCCTGCAGGCTCATGCCGGCCCGGCCATGACCGTCCAGTTTCGCGACATTCGCCTCAAACGATTGCCGGCACCCAAAAAGGTTGCATTGATCGCTGGCAAGCCAAGCCACGGCTATGGTGCTCACGAACACCGCGCCGGCTGCATGTTACTGGCCGATGCATTGAACTCGTCAAATCTCGGCATCGAAGCCAGTGTCTACACAAATGGCTGGCCGGAAGACGATTCCGTTCTGGACAGTGCTGACACCATTGTGGTCTATGCCGATGGTGGCGGCGGTCATCCTTTTAACAGCAAACTCGATCGTCTGAAGGCACTTGAAAAACGTGGCATCGGCATGGCGTGCCTGCACTACGGTGTTGAAGTTCCGAAGGGAGCTTCCGGCGACGCCTTCCTTGATTGGACGGGTGGTTACTTTGAAGCCGACTGGTCAGTGAATCCTCACTGGACGGCCAACTACACAAAGTTCCCTGAACACCCAATTGCGAACGGAGTCAAACCATTTCGAATCCATGACGAATGGTATTACCACATGCGATTTGCTGGAGACGATGCAGGCATCATCAATGTTTTGACCGATCTGCCGCCTCGTTCAACTCTGGTCAACGAAGATGGAAGCCTGGCTCGTCCGGACGGACCGCACAACAACAACCCAATTGTGCGCAAAGCCATTTTGGAAGACAAACTCCCGCAGACCATGGCGTGGGCAAGGTCTCGCAAGGATGCTGGCCGGGGCTTTGG
>JBDNFT010000030.1:0-2320 GCA_041689695.1 Planctomycetaceae bacterium
CGATATTCAGCCGGTCAAGGCGTATGTCAAAGTCGTTGGCAGTCCGGACGCAACGCCAGTCGATATGACGGCAACGCCGCAGGAGGGAGATGCGGCCGACATGACTTCGCAGTTTGTCGGGCAACTTCCGGAAGAATTTCGGGGCCGACAGTTGGACGTCACGATTCCAAATCTGCGAATTGCGGGGGAACGATTTCGAATCGGATTTACGACGGTCACGGAAGCTCATGCCGACGAAATGCCGGCGGCCTTGCCGGACGATGAAGAAAGGCAGCTTTATCTGACTGCCGGCGGCAAATACACAGAAGCTGACATCAAGGCGAACGGCAACGTCACGGCATCGCGCAAGTTCAAAGGCGTTGCATCAAAGCATGACATGTTTCCAAAAACAGGTGATCGAATCTGCCCGATCACTCTCACCAAAGCCAACCCTGATTTCACCTGGATCATCAGTGGCAAGCCGTATCAGTTCTGTTGTCCGCCTTGTATCGATGAGTTTGTGAAGCTGGCCAAAGAACAGCCGGACGAGATCAAAGACCCGGACAGCTACATCAAGGCCGAAGCCCGGAAATAGCAGCCTTCATGTTTACGTCTGATCGCCACGTCGACGGCGCGTGGGCATTCCAGCTTGGCCCCACATAGTTTTTACCAACGCGGTTAATGAAGGTCTCAAATGAATTTTCAGTGTCAAATCAATCAATTCAAAGTCCTCTACTTCTACCGGAGAATTATCATGTTCAAGTATTTTCGACCACTCTTTTGTATTGCCGCTGTTGCCATCATTGCCACAGGATGCCAGACACAAACGAGTCCGGTTTCGTCCAACACGGAGTCCTTGCCGACTCACCAGGATTCCGACGATCATCAGCACGACGACCACGGTGACGCCGATGTTACGGCTGCAATGGAAAAACTAAGTCCCGAAGATCAAAAAGAAGCCGAGGCCCAAAAATTCTGTGCCGTCATGGGCGACACTTTGCTGGGCTCCATGGGCACACCCCTAAAGCTCGACGTCAATGGACAACCGGTTTTCATCTGTTGCAGCGGCTGCAAATCCAGGGCTTTGAAGAATCCTGAGCAGACTCTGGCCACCGTGGCAAAGATGAAGGCTGATAACGCTGCTGCGAAATAGTTTGAAATCCCGGCGAATCCCGTTGGATTGCCGTTCCGTTTAAGTCAATTCTTACGCTCAATTTCAGCCTTCCGGAGAATTCAATATGCGATATTTTGTGCCTGGAGTACTGACGCTTGGATTCGTGTTCGTCGTCGTGTCGGCGTGTGGTGCCCATGAACCGATCGTCATTGCGACGGGGCAAGGATCACTTTCTCCGAAGCAGCCGCAAGCGGCCGTCGGTACAAATGGAGCCATTCATGTCGTGTTTGGAATTGGAGATTCCGTCCATTCTTCGAAATCTTCCAGCGGCAAGGTTTTCGATAAGCCAAATCCTGCCTTTCAAGTCCCAAACATGTCGCTGGGAATGCGTCGTGGCCCTCGAATTGCGATGACCAGCAACGCCATCGTTGTAACGGTGATCGGCGGAAAGACAGGAAAAGGCCGTGATGGGGACGTCCTGGCATGGCATTCTACCGATGAAGGAAAGTCATGGCAGGGGCCGGCCCGAGTCAACGATACGGCTGATGCAGCTCGTGAAGGTCTCCACGCAATGGCGGCTGGCGCGGATGGATCGCTTTGGTGTGTATGGCTCGATCTGCGCGACAAGAAGTCGGAAATCTACGCCTCCCGGTCTGTCGATAATGGCTCAACCTGGGAATCCAATATTCGTGTTTATCAATCACCCGACGGGAGTGTCTGCGAATGCTGTCATCCATCGGTAATCGTTGCGAAAGACGGTCTGCATGTGATGTTCCGAAATTCATTGGCTGGAAATCGGGATATGTACATCACGTCGTCTACTGACAACGGAAAGTCGTTCACTTCCGCGAGAAAACTCGGAAGCGAAAGCTGGCAACTGGACGCCTGTCCGATGGACGGTGGAATGCTGGCTGCAAACGGCAGCGGTCACATCGAAACCGTGTGGCGACGTGACCGCGACATTTACTTTGCAGCCGGCTCCGGTACGGATGAAGTTCTGCTCGGACGAGGCGAACAGCCCTGGATTGCGGCGACGCAAAAAGGAGCATTCATCGCGTGGACCACTGGACGAGACGGAAATTTGATGCTGCGGGCACCTGGAATCGAGACTGCGAAGGTTCTTTCCAGCAACGCGCGCGATCCGATTGTCGTTGCTGCCGACGGAAAGGGCCCCGTTGTCTGCTGCTGGGAAGCGAAACGGGGTGACGACTCACAAATCGTGGTACA
>JBDNFT010000031.1:0-3449 GCA_041689695.1 Planctomycetaceae bacterium
AGACGAGTCGCTTTGCCTGTTCGTTCACGAAGATAGAACAGCTTCGCACGACGCACGCGAGCGTGGCGTTTGACTTCGATGTGAGAGATCTTCGGTGAGTTCACGGGGAACTTGCGTTCCACGCCTTCACCCTGGACGATGCGGCGAACTGTGAACATTTCACGAGTTCCATCACCGTTGCGAGCGATCACGACGCCACTGAAAATCTGGATACGTTCTTTCGTGCCTTCCAGAATTCGCGTATGAACGTCAACTGTATCGCCCACCGCGAACTTCAATTGCTGCTCACGAAGACTGGATTTTTCGACCAGATCCAAGAGATTATTTCGCATAACCGGGTTCCTTTATTCAACACACTTTCAGAACTATTCAAACTGAGCAGCGTCAGCCTCAGATATTATCCAGCAGATCATGGCGGCGTTCCGCTGTTCTCTGCAGGCTCTGATCCCGCTGCCACTCGGCAATTTTTTTGTGATCACCACTCGTCAGCACGTCGGGCACTGTCATTCCACGAAATTCACGAGGCCTCGTAAACTGCGGATGTTCCAGTAAACCTTCATTGCTGAACGAATCATATCGACTGCTGGTTTCATCACCCAGCACACCCGGTATCAGCCGAATCACTGTGTCGATAATCAGCATCGCCGGCACTTCTCCACCATTGCAGATAAAGTCGCCGACAGAAATCTCAGTTGGCTGCAACCCTTGGCGTATCCGGTCGTCGAAACCTTCGTATCGCCCACACAGCAACAGCAATCGAGGCTCCTGAGCGAGCTCCTCAACCAATCCCTGATCCAGTTTTCGCCCCTGAGGGCTCATCATCAACAATCGACCGGGAGCGTTTCCCTGAGTCTGCACGGCTTCGACACAATCGAACACCGGCTGACACATCAGTAACATCCCTGGACCGCCACCGAATGGCTTGTCATCGACCTGCCTGCGGACTCCCGGAGCAAACTCCCGGAAATTATGCCGCTGGATATCCACCAGCCCCCGCTCGATCGCGAGTTTCAGGTGTCCCTGTCCGAGATAACTTTCGAACATCTCCGGAAACAGGGTGAGAATATCAAACCGCATTGACAACTATTCCGCAGCCGTTGCTTCCACAGGTTCCGTGGCCTCGGCGGCTTCTGCTGCCGGAGCTTCTTCCTTAACCTTTGGAGCAAGCATGGCTGGCGGAGCCTGAGCTTTGCCAAATTTGTTTGTCTTCACTTTGCGAATCAAAGCGTTGACTTTTTCGCTTGGCTGAGCACCAACCGACATCCAATAATCGACACGCTCCATGTTCAACTTAACACGTGCGGCCTTGTCCTGAACCATCGGGTCGTAAAACCCAACTTCTTCAATTGCCTTGCCATCGCGCTGAACTCGCGAGTCCATCACGCAAATACGGAAGAACGCACGGTGCTTGCGTCCCATCTTTTTCATTCGAATTCGAACTGCCATTGGAACTCCTGAACTAACAAAAAACTGATGACCCTGTTTTCGTAGCTGAACTCGTGAGAGTTCAGAATCACGTCCGAATTCTTGCGAATCCGGCTACTATTTTTCGATTTCAGCCGAAGCCTCAATGTCTCTTGCAATAAAAAATCTTGCAAGCCCCGAGGAGTGAGCGACTAATTTTTTCGATTTCGCTTCTTCTGCTTTTGAGCTTCTTTCTTCTGTTTTTTCTTTTTGTCGCGAGCCGCCTCTGTATCAAGCGGCCCACGCTGGCTTCGCAACTTCTTTTCGGTGAAGTCAGCTCCCGGATTCATCAAACCGCCGTCAGCCATGCCTTTCACAGCCTTCATTCGGTCGCGAAGCCCCATATTCGACATGCCCTGCATCATTTTTCCCATGGCGGAAAAGTCTTTGAGCAGCTTGTTCACGTCCGCCGCCTGTACACCGCTGCCTTTCGCGATGCGATTACGACGACCACGATCGATAATATCAGGATTTTGACGCTCTTTCAGCGTCATGGAGTTGATGATGCCTTCAATGCGCCGCATGTCGTCTTCAGGGTTCATGTCACCCATCTGATCAACGACACCGCCCATTCCGGGAATCATCTTCATGATTTCCCGCATGGAGCCCAGCTTTTTGATTTGCCCCATTTGCTTGCGGAAATCATCGAGCGTGAACTTGCCCTGCTGCATCTTTTCCTGCTGACGCAGCATGTCTTCTTCATCGAATTCCTTCTGAGCTTTTTCGAACAGCGACACAATGTCGCCCATGCCCAGAATTCGCCCAGCCATGCGGTCGGGATGGAATTCTTCCAGTCGGTCGAGTTGTTCACCGACCCCAATGAATTTGATCGGTACGCCAGTCACGGCCTTGACACTCAAAGCAGCCCCGCCGCGAGTGTCACCGTCCAGCTTGGTGAGAATCACACCGTCGAGCTCAAGCGCTTCATTAAACGCTTTGGCGCTGTTGACGGCGTCCTGCCCCGTCATCGCGTCACAGACAAGCAAGGCTTGGTCTGGCGAGACGCTGTTGTCGATCTGTTGCAGCTCTTTCATCAAAGCCGCATCAACGTGCAATCGGCCAGCGGTGTCGAGAATCACGACCTTCGCACCAACCCGCTTGGCTTCTTTGACCCCGTTCCGGCACACCTGCACCGGATTGCTGTTTTTTGGATCCTCCGAGTAAACCGGACATCCAACCTGGCCGCCAATGATTTTGAGCTGCTCTATCGCCGCCGGGCGCTGCAAGTCGGCTGCCACCAAAAACGGGGCATGCCCCTCTTCTTTGAGCTTTCGAGCCAGCTTTCCGCAAGTCGTCGTTTTACCCGACCCCTGCAGACCGCACATCATAATAATACTAACGCCGTCTCGCTTGATGGCCAGCGAATGATCGACCGGCCCCTTCAACTGGATCAAATGCTGATGGACGATCCCGACGATCTGCTCCTCGGGCCGCAGCGATTTCAGGACCTTTTCGCCAATCGCCTCTTCCGTGACCGTCTTGACAAAGTCGGTAACGACATCGTACGCAACGTCGGCCTCCAGCAGAGCCGTGCGGACCTGCTGCATCCCGTCGCGAATGTTGCCTTCGGTGATCTTTCCGGTTCCCCGGAAAGCCGTGAAGGCTTTACCCAGACTTTGTGAAATGGATTCAAACACGAGGAGAGAATGCTTTAAGGAAAAAGGGCATAAAAATAACTTGGAATTCCGGCAAAAGGCACGCCGCACGGGCCACTTAAGTCGTTTAACAGAAACGACTTGCGCGACATTAATGCAGGCAGACGCAGGAACAGAGTGCTCCGCGCATACGAAGGGCCAGAAAAATCGAAACGCGGATCATATCGCCAGCCCAACTCGCTGACAAGCCGTTTGCCCCGTTTGCCTGTGTTTGGGTTGATATCAGTAACCTACGGGCCGTTTCGGGCAATTTTTAATGCAGGCGAGCAGCAAAATGGAGTCACCCTGAAAGATATTACCACGCCGAAGGAATCCGACCTGGGACAGGCC
>JBDNFT010000032.1:0-4139 GCA_041689695.1 Planctomycetaceae bacterium
GGCGTTCGTCCCCGGTTCTGAACCGGATGCCAGCACGTCCCGGCCGATCACAATCCCCGCGATAGTCCTGGGAACCAGCCAAAGTTTACGTGCCAGGAGATTCAAGACCGGCGAATATCTCGTTTACCTGCAGCTTCACGAGGAGATTGAGTACACCGTCCTCTCCGGACACGACACGATCGCAGCACTCGCCGGAGACACTCACGGTGTGAGTTACATCACTGTTGAAATCCACGCGCAGTGCGATGCCGCCCGACTTCATCAGGCTCAACAGCCGCATGAACGTTCGCCGTCCCATCAGAATCGCACACAGCGATCGATCCTCGACGACCGAGGCGATTGGATGGCAATCACTCGGCAGACAATTGACGAGGTCGGGGTCTTCACCGGGCGAGTCGAGATGACGAAGACCGCATTATCCAACCGTTCTCGCAACCTATTCACCTTCAGTGCAATTCATCAGGCCAACATCCAACTGCTTGGCGATCGGAAGCAATTTTCCGTCGAAGAACGTGGGGGAACTGCCGTCCAGTTTTGGAACACCGTTGCAGCGAACATGCCCGACTGGCAAGCGGCATGTGCCGAAAAGATTCCGCCCGCCGATTACCGCACCGAGTTCGTATGCGCTCACGGCATCGCCTTAGCGGGACTCGCTCGCCTTGGCAGATCATTGCTCGCCGAATTCCCGAAGACGTGGCCAGCGAAACTCAAAAAGCTCCGCACCATCAACTGGCGCCGCAGCAACACATCCACGTGGGAAGGCCGCGCGATGATCGCCGGCCGACTTTCGAAATCCAGCACCTGTGTTGTGCTGACAGGGAACCTGCTGAAGAATGCAATCGGTGTGACATTGACCGAGCATGAACACGACGTTGAAACCTCATGGAGAAAGCCGGCGAACTGACGACCATTCACCGTTTTGCGCATCGCACACATCCGGCATTGGACCGCTAAAAACGATGCAGCTTGCGATGTGCCACCAGATTCGCTGTCAATGGCGAGTAGTTTGGATTGCGTGGCAATCGGATTTTTCGACCGACCATCTGTTTCAACGGGGTCTGATCCGGCGAGTCTTCGTCGAACACATCAGCGGCAACAAGGACGCAATAATCGTCGTCCAGTGACCACAATCCGACGTCGAATGCCCAGTGGGCGTTCTTGCAGAGAGCGAGACCATTGCGGACATCATCGTTCTTGGAACTTCGGAATGGATCAATATGAGCCGCGTCTACAATCGCACCCCGCTCCACCGTCGTGATTCGGTAGCCGGTCAGTGCACATGTGAAGTTGTACGCAGGCACAACATCCAATCGAAACCGGGTGCTGCGACCTTGAGACGCCGCAACTTGTTCCGGCGTTGGCTGCTGTGTTGGATCAATCTCCATCTCATCCGTTAGCCCGAGGATTTCACGCAATGCGATTTGTTCCATGGGTTCGAAGTACGTTGAGATCAAGAGATGCATGGCCGCCAGCCGAAACTCTGGGTCAAGGCACGCCGCGTGGAAATCGAGGTTGAACACCACGTGAGTTGTAACAGAGCGGCTACGAGATTCCTCATCATACTTGTCGAGAGGTGTCCAAACACCTGAAGTATTCAGGTGGTGAAACGGCATTCGAATATCCAGCTTCTGACTTCGCCGGTGGGCGACGATATACTCAAACTGTTTGAACTCGTACACCAACTCTGGCGACAGTCGCAATACTTCTGCCAACGTCCCATCTCGTACCACTGCTTTCAGGATCGTCAACAACAGCAGCGGCTTGTGCGGTGCCTGCTTGTCAGGTTTTAGAGCCTGCAACTTCTCAATCCATTGTTCAAACGCCATTGCAGGGCCACGCTTTCACGATTCATCAAGGACACAAACGAACTCGCCGATCACCCGCAGATCGATAGCATCTTCAGCTGTTAGTTTGATGCTAGTGAACTTTGGATTCAACGGTTGCAGCTCAACCAGTTCGTTCACAAGTCCATCGTCGCTCGCCTGCTTCCGGGATGTGTACCGTTTGATCGTGTAACGGCCGCCGTCTTCAGGATCGAGACTTGTCTGCACTTGAATCAAAAGCAACCGACCATTCCTGGTCCCGGCCGGACATTTACGGAATACACACCAGGAGCCCGACGAAATTCGAGGCTGCATGGAACTTCCTACGACCTGTGTCACAAACATGCCCGCTTCCAATTTCTGCTCAGGAACGGACACCCAGCCAATTTGCGATGGCGATCCATCCGGCCCCCAACCTCCGGCCGCTGCCGTGACGTCGAACACGGGGACATGGGTCGTGAACCGTGCCGTTCGCTCAACTTCATGGAGTATCTTGATTCGGACCGGTTCGTGTTGGTCCGATTCGGCTCGATCAACATCCGTCGTTACGCCCTGAGGCACTGCAAACCATGTATCGTTACGTCGTTCGAAGCGTAACGTGAAACCGGTGCCGGGTAAGCCTGCATTTGGGCCAAACCATTGCTGCAACAGTGTCCCTAACTGATTCGACTTCTGACCTTGAGGCGCAGCAACATTGCAGGCTACCTTCACGAACTTGAATTCCCAGTCGCTACCGTCCGGAAGCCGCACCAGCGTCGGGCCATACGGACGATCCGGGAATTTTGTTTTGTCAGGAACAAACAGGATGGGCTTTCCTGAAGAATGCGAAACCTTTGCTTCAAAGTGTGCTCCGTCGATAGAAGATGGTGATTGCTTCCACTTGCGAGCGTATTGTGCCAAACGCCAATCGACGATTTCTGCAGTCATTGACTCGAAAGGTGCCTGCAAACTTTCTTCGCACGGGACGGCGAAACTGAATTCATCGCGCGCACGCACGAACCATTTTTTCCCCGCCTGTGTATCGGCCCAACGATCAATCGGCCACTTGTTCCACCACTTCGTCCAATTCGGATCTGCTTCAAGGAAATGATCGACGGCGTGACCATCGCCGAGTAGATCCTGTCTCAGCGCTTCATGGTTTTGAAGAAATCGACGACACGACTTCGCAAACTCGTTGAGATCCACGCCCGCGAAGATACGGCCTTCGTCGAGAAGGACTCGCAGGACAACCATCTTGTACGATTTGGTCAGGCTTGTGGTTTCCAGCATTTTGAACCAGTCAGCAAACTGTTCGAGGACTTGCCGCTCTTCGTTGCTCAAGTCGCCTTCCGAATCTGCAAAAGCGAACCAGCTACCTTGCACCGCAGAGATCGAACGCGGCAGAAAGCCTTGCCCGAAAACCTCCAGCACGCTCGGTCGACGCCCTAACTCGTCGCGAAGTGCGCGGTAACCTTCGATGGCTTCTTTCGGGCCCGTCGGTAGAAACTGGCGAATCAGGTCCTTGGCTTCCACTTCGACATCAAGGAGGCATCCGTCTGGCAAGTCCGGCGATTCACCCTGCAGCCACTTCTTGAGCGTCGACCAGTTTGCGGCAGCTTTATGCAGCGACAAAATGTGAATCAATCGTTGCGCAAAGATTCGATGATTGCCGACAAAGTCAATGACCAACAGTCGAGACTTTCCGTCGCAGGCACGAAGTCCGCGTCCAAGCTGCTGCAGAAAGATCACTTTCGATTCTGTCGGGCGCAACATGATCACGCGATCGACGGCCGGGATATCCAGACCCTCGTTGAACATATCGACGACGCACAGAGCCTGCAATTCGCCGGACCGCAGCTTATGCAAGGATTCACCATAACTGTCTCCTCCTCCACCGGAGAACACAGCCGATGAGGAAACGTCCTTCCCACGCAGCCAGTCGCGGGTGAACAGTGCATGTCGGCGAGAGCAACAGAACACAATCGTTCGTTCGGCGGGATGCTGCTGCATGGCCATCCAGAGCCGACTCATGCGCTCACTGCGAAGGACGCGATCCTCAAGTTCTGCCGGATCAAATCGTCCGTTCCTCCACGGAATCTGGCCGAAATCGACCGTGTCTTTTATTCCGATGTAATGAAATGGAACCAGCGACTCTTCAGCAATGCCATCGCCGATCGACGCGTGATAGGCAAGGTTGTCATCAAAGATCGACGCAACGTCGATGCCATCCGTCCGTTCAGGGGTGGCAGTCAACCCGAGCACAAAATCACTCCGCAGGCGAGCAAGTACACGTCGATAGCTCGGAGCATGAGCGTGATGCACTTCGTCCATGACGAC
>JBDNFT010000033.1:0-3362 GCA_041689695.1 Planctomycetaceae bacterium
CACCAGATGCGAGCCTGCCATGGAATCCATCAGGTGAGTGTGATGCCACATGTCGAGATATTCCGAATACAGGAAGTCGACTTTCAGATACACCTGACGATGATTGCCCGTGCCGATGCCAGGCGATGTCAGCGGATACTTTGGTGACAACGTGGGCGATAGATCAACTACCCGTTTGTTTTTGCACGAATCAATCAAACGTTGCGGCAACTCACCACCGGTCACAGCGAAGGCTCGGCCTTCGCTGTACGGTCCGCCTTCGTGCTTTGGCCCCATCATGCAGTAGAAGCTTCCGGTCGGCGGCAATGTTCCCAGATTCGTTGCACCTTCAGTCCAGATCATGCCGTGCTTCAGACCGGCATAGTGCGTCGGTTCAGCCAGGTCCGGCAGTGGGCCCATGCTGGCGCTGTCGGTGCCGAGCGTCATCACACCTCGAGTTGCCAGAAACTCCATGCAGTCTGGATCAGGATCAGGAAAACCGGGCGATTTTCGATCCAATGCATCCGCGATGTACCGACTGCCTTCGGGAAACGGCTGGTAATACTTGTCCGAATAGTCACTGCGAAACAGCACGACATCGCCGAATCGCAGCTTTCGATGTTTCGATTCGAAGCGTTCGATGTGTTCACGCTTCACCAGCGGGCTGACTCCCTTCGACTCTTTGTCGAGAAGGTCTCGAACATCAACAACGCAAGCCTCGCCCCCGAATTGCCACGGTTCAATTTTGTCGGTGTATGCCAGTCCCAGCGGTCTGGATTTCTCGCGTTCCAGATCCGGACGCGCGACCGAATGCGGCGGAACGTCCAACTGAGTCCCGGTATTCCCGTCGATCAACAGCACATCAATGTTGTAGGCACTGTTCGGTCCGATAGTTCGCTGATGCGTGATCTGAAATCGCGGGAATGGCGCTGACGGCCATGTCGCCGGATATTCCGGCGCGACAAGAAGCGAGCAGTCGATGAACTGCGGTTCGTCGGCAGCAGTCAACGGCTGAAAGTCAAAGACGCAAGGCAGCAGGAAGAGGGCGATACTGATTGCCAATATGACCGACATTTTTTTCATCTTAATTCTCGCTATCTCGCTGTAAACATCCATGCAGAAGTTTCGTCGCTTATTCTTTGAGCTTTGAGGGAGAAATGACAACTTGTCTAACCCCGTTTAACCCGACTCGAAGAGGAGGCAACGCTGTCAGTTCCTCCTCTTCGAGTCGGGTTATACGATTCAAGATCCGTAACGGCGTTGGGTGAGTGGGGACACCAAAGATAACTCCACGCCGAAGGAACCCGACCTGAGACAGGTCGGACTACGTAGGCAGATCTGTCCCAGATCTGCAGCCTTCAGCGTTGTTGATAGCAAGAGGTTGCCAAATTTTAGACTTAGAGTTGGTAATTCTTTTTCTGCCGCTCGCCCAAGAGGAAAAGAGACTCGCAAAACACGTCTTTCTGAATTCACATGACTACCTGGTCAGCCATTTTCACGCCGTCGTTATTTTTGCAGATGACCGGGAAAGGCCATCCTGCGGAAATGGAATCGCCATCAATTCCGCCGCCTCCTGCAGCTTATTCATCACATCCTGCGGCAGTGGAATTCCGTCGTCCTCTGCCAGATGATAGTTCCGCCATTCTCGTTCACCGGGCAGCAGCACGCTTTCGATTCCATCCGCAGTTGGTGCCGCGTGCAGCTCGTCGATTAACGTTCTTATGCGCCGACCGAACTCCACACGCGACGCAATCACATCCACACTGATCGCCACAAACGACGCGTTATGCCACGACGGTCGCGCTGGTTCATCAAAGAGCCAGCTGCCCACCTGCCATGTCATATTTCCGCCGGGCAACAGGGCCGACAACACCTCACACCAGAGACCAAATCCGTATCCTTTGTGTCCCGCCATCGGTGCCAGCGATGCCTTGAACGGATAAAGACTTCCATCTGTCGTGGGTTGGCCTTCGGCATCAATGATCCATGTCGGCGGAATCGGTTCGCCTCGCTGGTGAGCCGCATACACTTTTCCGCCCGCGACAGCCGCCGTGGCGATATCCAGAAAGATCGGGTCGCCGTCTTCCACGGGAATTCCGAAAGCGATCGGGTTACTTCCCAGCACTGCTCCACGTGAACCGGGTGCAGCGACACTGGGCATATCGTTGCCCGTCACCGTCGCAATGAAACCTTCCTTCGCTGCCATCACTGCGTAGTAACCGGCCGCGCCAATGTGTCCGGTATTTCGCAGACCAACGTAAGCAATACCCACTTCGCGGGCTTTCTGCATCGCGGTCTGCATTGCGTAAATACTTCCGACCTGCCCAAGCGTTGAGGCTCCGTCGATGACGGCCCAGCCGGGGCCCTCGCGTTCAATCACCGGCGAGGCGGTGGCTCCGTATCCGCCGCCCTTCAGCTTCTTCAAGTATCCGACAAGCGACTTGGTGCCATGCGTGAAGACTCCCATGGCGTCGGTCGTAACAAGTGCCTGTGCTGCTGCGCAGGCGTCGGCATCGCTCATGCCGACCTTGCGAAAACAAGCTTCCGTAAAACGTGTGAGATCAGCGAGTGATATTGACGTCAAGTTGCCGCGCCTTCGCGATACAAATTCAGAGGGTTGGACACGTGAGAGGACTTGCGGAGCTTTTTATTTAGCTCGCCCCGAGTCAATTCACGACATTGGGCAGCTTTTCGCCGCGCAGCGCCATTGCGGCCAGATTGGCGGCTGTTTCACGCAGTTTTCGTACGGCGGGAACGCTGCATGAGGCAATGTGCGAAGCCACAATTACATTGTCCATCTTCAGAATGGGGTGGTCGGAAGGGATCGGCTCCGGCGCGAACACATCCAGCGCGGCAGCCGAAACGTGACCGCTTCGCAGAGCCTCGGTCAGTGCAGCGGGATCGACAAGGTCTCCACGCGCAACATTGATCAGTATCACACCGCGCTTCATCATCGCCAGCGAATCGCGGTTGATCATCCCTCGCGTCTTCGCCATCGACGGACAATGCAACGAGATCGCGTCTGACTGTGACAGCAGCTCATTCAATGCAACCGACTTCGCACACGCCAGTTCGATTTCTGCAGCGGCAACGACCGGATCATGGACCAGTACTTGACACTTAAACGCTCGCAGTCGCGCCACGACTTCGCGACCGATCCGACCAAAGCCAACGATCCCGACGGTCATATCACGCAGTGCCCGCATCTGATCAAGCGGTGTTGCCAAGCCCCATCGGCCCTCTCGATTCCGCACGGCGTTTGGGACCACTTGCCGCGTTGTCGCCAGCAGAAAGGCGAGCGTTTGGTCGGCCAATTCGTCAATGCAGTAGTCGGGAACGTTGCAGACTGGAATGCCGCGAGCCCGTGCTGCTTCAAGATCCAC
>JBDNFT010000034.1:0-4097 GCA_041689695.1 Planctomycetaceae bacterium
CTCCGTGCCCAAGGACAATGACCTCATCGGCTGATGAGCCAAACTCAACGAATCCGACTGACGTTTTCCACGTCACGACTTCGCTTTCCACGTCAATCCTGAACTCCACGTCGCCGTAATAGATCGTCAGTTCGTCACCGGAAATGCCCACCGCCCGGCTTGTGTGTTCCTGATCCAGCGGAATGCCAAGAACTTCTGCAAGTGACATCGGCAGCAGTGTTTCATCCGCGCCAGTGTCCACCAGCGCATCCCATCGGGCATTCAAGGTCGCACCGAAAATCCTGACGCTGACAATCGGACGCAGAATTAACTGAAAGTCTTCGGACCCCGGCAAGCGACGGAGGTATTCGCGATAGGGGATTTTCATCGCATTCCTACAAAGCTGACGTCCGTTCGAGGAACCTTCTCAAAGACCGGGTCTTGCAGATCCTGTTCCTGAGCCATTTTCCACAATGCTTGCAACGATTGATCGGATGCCAGAATCCGGGAGTGGTCTGAATTCCATGCCACCCATTTTCCGGCGAACTCCACAGGGACTGTGCTGGCGTTTTTTCGTTTTATTAGCTTCGTGGGCATTGTTGCTCTCCGTTAAGTCGTTTGTCACCAATAATTATAACAATTAGAAGTGGTGGTGGTGGAGGGTGATTCGGGAAATCTGCAAGATTCGCGTTCCGCTGACACGCGACGTTGAGGCGCACCAGCCTGCACAAACCAACCCGCGCGCGGAAGGGCGGCAAGAAACCAATCCGTCAGAGTGGCCCCGAACCTTAACAATCCGAGGCAGCGCCCCCTCAAAGCCATCGGAGACACACCAGTTCGGAGAACAAAAGAAGTTCAGACATAGACACTGGGTAGCGTAGGGTCGCAACGACAGGTAAAAGTGGATTGTCCCGATTTCTTCCCATGCCTCCACCCACACGACCTTCACATCATCAAACATGCACATGCAGCTTTTTTGTCCCGTCTTCCTGCTGCTGCCAATACCAGTGGCCAAGCATTCGAAGTTTTCCTGGTTCGTCGGGAAGTTCAATGAACAGAAAAGGGTCGCAGGCGATGACAGCTGCGGGAGCCAGAAACAACGGCACGACCTGAAGCGCCATCATCGGAAGGATTGCGAATCCCACTGCTGAATACGAATGCCGCTCCAGAAATTCTTCGGTAAATTCCGCTGAGCGACCCACACGCTGCTCCATCGTCAGTATGCTTCAAAAGAGCCGCCTGGACTTCTGCGGGAGGATTGTCAGGAATCTGGCTTGGATTTCGAGTCATTTGCATCACGAAGTCGCTTTGGCCATCGAACCACAGCGAACTTTCAATCAGCCGCACAATGCAGTACTCATCAACCCAGCCTGAATTCCGGGCGAGGATCTTTTCCGTCAACGCATGATCACGAATCTGATCCCGATTGCCGCTGAGAGCCAAAGCCGCAGCCAGCGGCTTCATGGCGTCCGCTTTCAGCAACTCAATCGGCTCGCGTGCCAGTCCCTGAAGACCGAACGGAGAATTATCCTCCAGCCCCATGTCGGCAACCAGAGGCAACGCACGAATATTCTCCACCAGCGAATCCAAAACCAGCGAGATCGGCGAACGTGCAATGCCCTCGAGTGTGGTCGCCGATCTCGTGGGGTCCTCCTTGCCAAGGCGGATTTTTCAATTTACTGCAAGGCGAACCACAAGAGCGGACGTCCGCTCAACGACGAGGTATTGCGCTCTCATCAACGTGGCTCTGGTCGCAGCTTGCAGCAAGCTGCAAAGTCCTTTCCGGCAGAAAGGACCTACTTTCACAATTGAGTGACAAATGATCGCTGTGGAACGACATGACGGCCTTGACTTCAGTATCATTAAATGATACTCCATGAAGCATGGGACCGAAGCATAAACGCACGCTTAAAGCAGTTTTCGAAGACCCCGTCCGGTCGAATATCGTCTGGCGGGACATCGAATCCATGCTGACGGCGGCGGGTGCCAAGATCACCGAGGGGGCTGGTTCACGCGTGCGAATCGGCCTCGGCGAAGTTCGGGCTGTGTTTCACCGTCCGCATCCCAGCAAAGAAACCGACAAGGGAGCCGTAAAATCAATGCGGCGGTTCCTGACAGAAGCAGGAGTTACGCCATGATGGAATACAAAGGATATTTTGGTAAGGTCGAGTTTGATGACGAAGCAGCCATCTTCCACGGGGAAGTGATTAACACCCGTGACGTGATCACGTTCCAGGGCGAGAGTGTCAGTGAACTGACGCAGGCGTTCCACGATTCGGTCGATGATTACCTGGCCTTTTGTATGGAGCGTGGCGAGGCTCCCGATAAGGCATTTTCCGGCCAGTTCGTGACACGGATTCCTCCAGAGCTGCACCGTCAGGTGAATGTGGCTGCGGTCGTGTCGGGCAAGAGCCTAAACGGCTGGGCCGCCGAGCAGCTTCAGGAGGCTGTGGAGCGTCTTGGCGCGACGAAGGCGGCCGGAAAGAAAGCCACCAGCAAGACGAAGGCGGCCAGGAAAACAACATCACGCAAGAAGAACTCCCCGCAGCATGCGTAGTCCATGGCTTGCTCCGCAGACTTGCCTGGGTCAGATCGCAAAAGTTCATCGAAAAAGCGTGTTTGATGAATGCTGCGTTCAGTGCTCATGCGTGTATTATCATGCTGATGATGGTCCCACGTCGGCTCTATCACGCGGCAATCGCAGCCCGATCAAGATTCCCGTAAAAACGCCATACGTACCTGCCGCCTTTCCCGCTCCTCTGTCAAGTTGCGATATGATTGTCTACAATTGGGTTTTGACAAGTATAATGCCGCATCATTCAAAAGGATTGTGAGCCATGGTCACTTCAATCGATTTGTCTGAGCAGGAGTTAGCGGAACTACGAGAGTTGACCCAACAAGAGGATTCAACGCAGGCGATTCACGCGGCAATGCGAGATTACATTCGCTATGCTCGGCGAATGCAGCTCAAGCAACTCACTGGTCAAGTGACGATGACAGATAATTGGCGTGAACTCGAACAGGCAGAGCTTGGTGATCGCGATGGCCGCTCCTCAAAATGACTTGGTCTTTACGGTTTCCACTCGCGTGAATTCTGATTTTGATCAGCAGCCAGCCGGAAAGAAAGCCACCAGCAAGACGAAGGCGGCCAGGAAAACAGTATCACGCAAGAAGAACTCCCCGCAGCATGCGTAGTCCATGGCTTGCCCGGCAGACATGACTGGCTCAGATCGCAAAAGTTCAGGTGCGAATATTGAAATTGGCACGCAGCTCATTTCTGGCCCACTTTCGTTCGCGCAAATGGAACTGAATTCGCCGAGTGCGACAAGGTTGCAAAACATCATCAGGCAATGCTATTCTTTGCACGTCCCGGTGGCCCACCGCAACGGGGCACAAACGAAAACATGAACGCCTGAATTCGACGGTATTTTCCCAAACGCACAGAATTTAACACTGTCTCTCCGGCACTCGTTCGGCAAGTTGAAAATCTTATCAACGATCGATCACGAACATGGCTTGGATGCAAAACACCAAACGAAGTCTCACGCCAGAATTACGCCGATCCGGATTGTAATTCAGATTCGTGACACTTGCCACGCACCTCGCCCACGAGGCCCCATACCGGGGTCTCGCGCCACTGTAGCGTTAACCACGTTCCTGCAACCGACTGGCGGCTACTTCCTGTAGAACTCCGCTAGTGCTTTTAGCTGCATCGCGTGAACGATCAGCCGATCTTCAGACCGGACCTTTCTTCCCTTATCGAATGCATTGACGACATCTTCATAGTGGAGCAACCTCTCGCAGCCGTATGAGCGTAAGTGATTCTCTAAGAAGTTGGAAATATTTCTGACGGTAGGGTCGGCCATGTTGAACTAATCTCCCAAACGTACGACATCGTTGCATCTTACTCAACACATGTTGCAAGCAAATCGTGCATGTGACGTTGCGATGAATCTTAACGATAGCCGATACCCCGAGTCCAATCGGGCAATTCGCAAATTCGTTTTCCAACAACCTAGTGAAACGACCACGCATGTGATGGGATGCCTGGAAAGTCAGGGGACGCAGGGAAAGCGAAAAGGGGCACAGATCAGATCTGTCCCCTAATCATCGTACAA
>JBDNFT010000035.1:0-4375 GCA_041689695.1 Planctomycetaceae bacterium
ATCGACAACGGACGCATGCCGCCGTGGCATGCGGACCCGAAGTTTGGCCACTTTGCGAACGCCCGGCAAATGCCCGAATCCGACAAACTGCTGCTGCGAGATTGGATCGCGTCGGGCAAGCAAGAAGGTAATTCGGCGGATCTGCCGGAACCCTTCGAATATCCACAGGGTTGGCAGTTTGACGGCGAGCCAGACGTTGTCATAAATATGCGAAATCGCCCATTTGCCGTCGCGGCAGAAGGCACGATAGAGTACCAATATTTCGTTGTTGATCCAAAATTGACAGAAGACAAGTGGGTCACGGCGGCTCAGATTATTCCTGGAAATCGAGCTGTCGTGCATCATGCGATTGTGTTTGTTCGTCCGCCGGATGGATCGGAATTTCGCGGCATCGGCTGGCTGACGGCTTATGTTCCGGGACAGCGACTGGTAGAAATGCCGCCCGGTCACGCTCGAAAAATTCCAGCGGGATCGCATCTTGTCTTCCAAATGCATTACACAGCCAATGGTACCGAGCAGGAAGATACGACGAAAATCGGCATGGTATTCACGAAGCCCGAAAATGTGACCGATCAGGTCATTACGCTTGTAGGCATCGATCAGGAATTCGAAATTCCTCCGCATGCAGCAAATCATGAAGTCCGTGGGAAAGTTCGCCGGCTGCCCGAAGGCGGTCGAGTTCACGGTGTGGCCCCGCGCATGCATGTGCGTGGAAAGTCGTTTGAGCTCACTGCTGACCACAATGGCCAGTCGGAAACACTGCTGCGTGTGCCAAACTACGACTTCAATTGGCAACATTCGTACGTACTGACGGATCCGTTGCGAACGGACAACATCAGCAATATGCGATTCAAAGTCACGTTCGATAATTCTGCGGGGAATCCATTTAATCCAGACCCATCGCAATGGGTGACATGGGGAGATCAGACCTGGGAAGAAATGGCCGTGATGTTTTTGGAAGTCGCAGAACCGCTGAATCCAGTGACGACCGAAGAACCCGGTGCCATCGCTAACACAACGACCTTAGAGAACGACGCGACGGAACGTACGGCAAAAATACAGAAATTTGTGGATGATTTCTTTGCACAGATGGATGCAAATGAAGACGGCGTGGTTGCTCGGAAAGAAGCGCCAATCGCGTTTCGTGGTTCGTTCAGTCGCTTTGACAGCGACAGTAACGACCGCGTAACAATGGAAGAAGTCCGTGCGGTGGCGGAACGTAAAATTCAGTGACGCAGGCGCTGTGGAATCAAAGGCTGTGAAATCCCGCCGGGACGATCTGCGACAGCCTGCCGTCGTAAAGAACTGGAGTGTCTACAGTACGTTTATCCGCAGCGAGAAGCGGCAGGAGTTTGGGATAGTCCCGAAATGGCCGAAAGTCTTGACGACTTTCGCTACGTTTCTTCCAGTGCTTCCCAACGAACGAAGCAGTGCGTCAGATCTCCGTCGATCTTTGCGAGTTCAGCGGCGGCTTTGGTGATTCGGTCGCCGCCGGATTGGTAAAATCCGGGGACAGCCATTTCTGCGTGAAGTTCCTTCTGGCGTTTTTCCAGAGACGCAATTCGTTCGGGCAGTTCGTCCAATTCTCGCTGCTCTTTGAAACCCAGCTTCTTTGATTTCACGGCGACGATCGTTGAAGCGGAAGCCGAAGTTGCAGCCGCCTTCACGGAATCATCAAAGTAGTCGGAAGCCATATCACGAGCCGTCGTTTCGCGCTGGTCTTTGTTGCGCAGCCAGTCGTCATATCCGCCGTCGTATTCGCCGATCTCGCCATTGCCTTCGAACACGATTGTACTGGACACAACATTATTCAAAAACGCGCGATCGTGGCTGACCAACAGGACTGTGCCATGGAACGTCGGCAGCATTTCTTCAAGTAATTCCAGAGTTTCTGCATCAAGGTCGTTTGTTGGTTCGTCGAGAACCAAAATGTTGGCGGGCTTTGCCATCATCTTGGCCAGCAGCAACCGATTGCGTTCGCCCCCGCTTAGAAATTTCACGAGCGTTTGGGCGCGTTCTGGGGAAAACAGGAAATCCTGCAGGAATCCCATGATGTGCCGCTTCTGGTCGTTGATCATCAGGAAGTCGGTGCCGTCGCTGATATTTTCGCGAGCGGATTTTGTATCATCGAGTTGATTACGGAGCTGATCAAAATAGCCGACAGCGAGATTTGTGCCCTGACGAACTTTGCCTTCGGTGGGAATTAACTGCCCTAGCAGAATCCGCAGCAGCGTGGATTTTCCAGCTCCGTTTGGGCCAATAATGCCGATGCGATCGTTGCGAAACACGGTCGTCGTGAAATTGCGAATGACGGGTTCGCCACCGAACGTGTGAGTTACGTTTTCCAGTCGCGCGACAAGTTGTCCCGATCGTTCTGCTTCCTGCAAAAACATTTTCGCCGTACCGACCTTTTTTCTTCGTTCGCGACGCTGATCCCGCATTTCGTTCAACGCTCGTACGCGGCCTTCGTTACGACATCGGCGAGCTTTAACGCCCTGTCGAATCCAGCGTTCTTCTTCTGCGAGCTTCTTATCAAACTGAGCCTGTTCGACGGATTCCGCTGCAAGCAACTGATCTCGGCGAACCAGGAATGTTTGATAGTCGCAAGTCCAGTCGAACAAGCGACCGCGATCGACTTCAACAATGCGATCGGCGATGTCCTGCAGAAACACGCGGTCGTGAGTAACAAAGATCAGCGTTCCATCAAAGCGTTTCAGAAATCCCTGTAGCCAGATGATCGAGGTGATATCCAGATGGTTGGTGGGTTCGTCCAGCAACAGAATATCAGGCTCGCGAATCATGGCCGCTGCCAGCAAGACGCGACGCTTCAGTCCGGCCGAAAGCGACGAATACTTTTCGTCCGCAGGAAGCTGCATATCATCCAGCAATGCGTCAAGACGATCTGAAGCGGACCACTCGTTGGCGTCTGCCAGAGCGTTACTGGCGTCTTCGTAGGCTTTCAATTCTTTTGGGGTAAGTTCGATACCTTCATGCAACTTATGTCCAATGTTGCGATAATTGCTGACAGCAACGGCCAGTGGGCCGAATCCTTCAGCAGCAACTTCGAACGCCGTTTGATTGCCTTTGGACGGAACTTCCTGGTCCAATCGCGCGACGACTGCCCGGGCCTGAAGATCCACCGAGCCATCATCCGGCTTCAGCAGGCCAGCGATGAGCTTCATGAGTGTCGATTTTCCGGCCCCGTTGCGACCGACAAGGCCAATTCTTTCGCCTCGCTCAATATGCAGCGTAATCCCGTCCAGCAGGGTGGGGTTGGAATAAGTAAACGACAAATTGTTCAAACTGAGGAGTGCCATAGGTGGGGACTGTAGCCGAACCGCGGCGTCAGGCGAACGGCGGCAGCATGAATTATCACGGACGGAACAAGTGAATGGTGTGGCGAGCAGCTTAGGAGTGTGCTAGAGTCGGAAAGCAGAAAAATGATTCCGGCATTACACGAAAGTATTGATTCGATGGATCTACGCGAAAAAGGGGCTCAGGATTGGTTCAAAAAGGGGACTGAGGCCATGAATCACAAAAACTGGGACTACGCAATCGAAGCCTTCGGAAAATGTGTCGCCCTGATGCCAGAACTATTGCTTTATCGCCAGTCGAAACATGGCTGTATTCGCAAGAACTTCAACGACAACGGTTCCGGCGCGAAAATGGCTGGTATGCGTCTGATGGGTATTCGCGGCCGAATTAAGAAATGCCGGATGCAGAAGGACTGGAAAGGAGTCGAAGCAGCCGCTGAGGAAGGCTTGCTCGTCAATCCCTGGGACGCTCAGTTGATGTACGATCTGGGGGAAGCCTGCCAGACTCAAAAAAACAACAACGTGGCCCGCTACGCGCTGGAGCGTGCGGTGGAATACGACAAAAACAATATTGAATACAACAAGCGTCTCGGTTTCCTGCTGGTGGAGCTTCGCGACTACAAACCTGGGCGGGCTTGTTTTGAGCGTATTTACAAACTGGATTCCAATGACGGCGAAGCTCGCAGCATGATGAGTCGCATTGACGCCGAATCGACAATGGATCGCGGCGGATACGACAATGCCGAGAATACCCGCGATGTCAAAGTGGAAGCACCCGCAGCACCGGTGAACGCTTATGAAGCGGACCGCCAGGCTCGCAAGGGAGTTCAGAAATCGGCCGATGCTCCGGGAGAATCCGAAGAGGCTGACCTTTTGCACGCCATTCGCAAAGATCCAAAGAATCTCAATCACTATCTGAAGCTGGCGGATCTCTACATCAAGGAACGGCAGTTCGGGAAAGCTCAGGATCAGTACAACAAAGCATTGGAGATTTCAAACAACGCAGAAATTCGTGAACAGCTCAACGAGCTGCAATTGACGATGCTGAAAAATGATCTTAG
>JBDNFT010000036.1:0-3985 GCA_041689695.1 Planctomycetaceae bacterium
ACCGCCGGGCAAGCGGGCCTGTTTCAACATCTCGCCGTTGGATGCATCAAGGCTCGTGAGAATTCCGCCGTCTTTCACCATGTAAAGCACACCGTCATAAACCACGCAACTCGGCACCGTCGGCAGACTGCGCTGATACCTCCAGTTGATGCTTTCCGCAGGCAGTGCCCCGGCAGTCCCTGGGCGGATTGCGGCCGCGATGTTCTGAGCACGCTCAAACACATGTGCATGCTTTTCCCATTCCTGCTGATCGAGCCGCTGGTTTTGGCTGAGATCAATGCGGAAGAAGCGTTCCAGAATCGGATTACCTTCCGGAAGCTCGTCCTTTCCGATTTCGCCGTCGCTGTTTTTGTCGAAGGACATCAGCGCAGTCGGAAACGGTTCCATACGAATGCGTTCGTCCGAATCACCGCCAGGAGTCCACGTGGCGAAATAGATTTCGCCGTTAACAACAACCGGGGTACTATCAACAATGCGAGACAAACCGTCGAACCACCAAAGCTTCTTTCCGTTGCCTGGATCATAAGCGGCCAATTGGCGGGACCCTGCCAGCAGTATCTCGGTACGCCCGTTGTTGTCGAACACAACCGGCGTGGAATAGCTGCGAGTGGCGTCTTCACGCACCGTCTTCCAGACGACTTCGCCGGTGTTCTGATTGAGAGCGATCAGAAAGCTGTCGATGTCGTGGTCCTCGCTAAGAATAACTTTGTCACCAACCAGCACTGGGGAACTCGAAGCACCGAATTCGTCCTGAAAGGGGCCCATCGGACGTTCCCACAACAGATTCCCATTCAGATCGTAGCACAGTAATCCGTAGCTGCCGAAGAATGAAAACACCTGTGTTCCATTACAGGCCGGTGTCGATGCGGCCGGGCTGCCGACGGCATGAAACGTTTCCAGCGTCTTCGCGGGAGCGACTTGCTTCCACCGAACTTGCCCGGTCGTGCGATCGAGTGCCACCGTTGCCAGCTCTTTGGACTCCGCCACATACGTTGTCACGAAGATCGAATCGCCGCAGAGACACGGCGTCGAAATCCCAGGTGGCAAGTCGACTCGCCATAATCGTTCGTCACCTTCATCAAATTCGGTCGGCAACACCATCCCTTCCGGAGCCAACCCATGATCACGCCGAAACCACGAAGCATCATCACTCGCATGCAAAACGGCCGCTTGCACAAACATTAAAGAAAATGCGACGAGGCAAATAAATGAAGCGGGGCGAATCTGTGAACGACACATAGTGAAATCCCTGATGGAAGTGAGGCAGGTCGCAAAGTGTAGCTGGGAATTGCAAAAAGAGGAGTGTACGGAGCTTTATAATCCGTACTGTCCGCCATCGGATAAATGACGAAATAGAATTCCTCGGCGGCTTGAGTCTAATCGCGAAGAATCATGAGTCATGACAAAAGCAATTGGCTGCACGTGACGATCGAGCGGATCGTAACGAAGTGTTTTGACAGCGAAGGCGATACGACTGTCAAATCTGTGACGGCTCATGTCACATGGAATATCGAGACTTTTCGCAACAGTTCTTACAGACTGAACGCACAGTCTACTGAGTTTCGATGTGCAGTTAGTGTTTCATAATCCGAACGAACGGATTCGTTCCAAATTCGTTGCGACTCACGCAAGTGACTCAGTCGGGAAAGGAATCTCATGCGTGCCTTCTTTTATGTCATACTCGCCGGCATTGGCGTTTCTGCATTGTCGGGCTGCCAGTGCTTTCGGTGCACGGACACCGTGATGGATCCCATTGATGATCTCACGACGAGAAATGACTATCACCGCGGATTAGATCATCTTTATTGCGAAAAGCTGGATGTGACCCGCTGGTGCATGCATGGACCATGTGTCGGAAACAACTGCCGTTGAGATTCGGCGAAATCTACAGGTCAGAACCGCAGCGGTGACCGTGGAACGCGAATGGTTGCGACCTTCATACCTGAAAATTCGCTGCGACCGACGTTACTTAACATTTGGCCTCAATCGGATCTATCGATGATTCCGATAGTTCCGGTCAGGGGATTGTGTGACGTCTGACTTCCGGGGGGCCGGTCTAAGAGGCACACAAAACTGCATGTCATTGATTCAATCGAACTCCGACCGCGAGCAATTGCTGCTCGCAGGGGGGCCGGAGTTCGATTTGAGATACGAATGCAGTTGCGAGTTGATTGGGGGGGATCATGCACATCAGGATATGCCGCGTTGCGCCTTTTGAACCACAATCCGTCTTACTCACTAACGGCAGACAAAATGCACCATTGGCTTACGACCTCGTTCAATCTCATGGCGTTTTAGCGAACACTGCCGCCGCTGCCAGACGTCTCCGACTTTCACAAGTTCTGGCGTTGAGCTTTGTGACACTGGTTTTCAGCGTCGTCAGCTCCAGTTGCTCTGGCGATCAACTGAAGGAGCTCGCCGAAAAGGCTGGCATCAAAGTTACGGCCGACGGTGAATCTTCGCAAACTGCAGAAGACCAGGCTCGGAATTCGATTCCACTGAATGCAATGACGCCGCAAAACCGCCAGCGTGCTCAGGTGATTATCAAAGAACGCAGTCAATTCCGTCGGCTGCCGTCGCTTCAGTACACCATTGATGAGCCGATGTTTCGCTATCTGTTGAAGCATCCGGACGTCGCAGTGAGCACGTGGCGAGTGATGGGAATTTCGCGATTCGAAATGTGGCAGACTGGCGAGAATGAATTTGAAGCTCAGGCCATTGACGGATCTGAAGGCCTCGCTGATATCCTGTATCAGGATAACAACCAGATGGTCTTCATCTGTCAGGGACGCTATCACAATCCGCTGCTGCCGCGTGCCATGGAAGCTGCAGCACTTATCTGGTTTCGAGCGATCTACAAGCAAAATCCGGACGGCTCACAAACGGTGACGCAGAAGGCTGATGTATTCGTGCGATTTCCTTCCAGCGGCGTTTCAGCGATCGCAAAAGTACTGACGCCCGTGCTTCATACACTGATGGATCGCAATCTGTTTGAGATCTCGCTGTATGGCAGCATGATGTCTCGAGCTGTACGCGAAGAACCAGATTGGGTGATTCAGGTTGCTCAGCAGATGGAAGGCGTTCTTCCGCAACGCAAAAACGAACTGATCGAGGTGGCCAGACTTCCTCGCGGAGTGGGAAGCAATGGGCGTGTCAGCAAATCGTCGATCCCCGCCGCTGATCGCAATCTGATTCAGTCTCCGGCGTTGTTGTTTCTTGATCCGCCAGACGAGATCGTGACTCCAGCAATATCTGGTTCTGCAAAGCTGAATGACGGCATCTCTGTATCGAAGCCAATTTCAACCGCGACCGCAACAACATCAGAAAGCAAAAAGATACCTGTGCGAACTGTATCCAGTTCCGGGACTGGAAATCTGATGTTGATTACGACGCCGGGCGGATCTTCGAAGCCCGACACTTCGAAGCCCGCCCGCAGCGTCTCTTCCATGAATATTGCAAGCAAACGCTCCGACGACGGTTTTGTACTGCAGCCCGTCGTCGTGCCACCGACTGGACCGACCGCAACCGGTCCAGTCGGCAGCGTACCTAAAGGCTCTGTGAAGTAGAGCCGAAATCTCGTTCCGGGGCTCCAGAGTCAGGTGAACGCCAGATCATGTTTACCGTAGGACGGGTCTCCAGACCCGTCCGGACCTGATTTTGGTCTGATCAGGACCGGTCTGGAGACCCGTCCTACATCACTCGCCAGAAAGTGGTGCGTTCCGCGATGCTTCACGCACCCAACGAAAAGCGTCTCAGCACCAACGTCACTATCGCTTCAAGAACATTTCATCAACGTTCAACAACACGTTGCAGACAACCGTCATTGCGGCCGCGTTGATCGAATCCATGCCCTCAGGCAAGGCCCCCAGCGGATCAGATGCGAGTGAAACGACATTCTCAGACTGAGTCCGTAACGGATTTTGGAACGACGCGGGATCGCCTCAGGGTTGCGTGAGACCTCCATCGAAGCGACGGACTCTATTAT
>JBDNFT010000037.1:0-2963 GCA_041689695.1 Planctomycetaceae bacterium
AAGAACGTTGCATCCCTATCACCGGACGCTTCTGCGCAACGCGATGTCTTTCGAATCGTCAAACGGTTCGGTGACTGGAACACTGACAAACTGGTCGACTATGTCTACGAGGCGTATCCCGAGTACACAGTCAATAGCCAGAGGAAGAAGCTCGCTGAACGAGCCACGGCGGATCCTAAAGTCTTTACTGCGGGCTATGAGGGGCTCTCTGTTGATGCTTTTTTGAACGTGCTTGTCCGGCGCGGTGTTCGGCTGTCAGGGAACTTTGCCGCGAGGACAAAGACACCGATTCGTCATGGGCACTCGTGACCCATACAACGTTTGGCTGGTGTTGGGGGTCTTTTGGCCTCCGAAGATTCTGCAGAAGTCTCTCTTCGATGTATACTAACAGAGTCCCTCACGGCTGAGTGCCTCGCATGAAAATGCCAGCAGATAGAGGGACCTCCCGAAGGTGTCCACACGGCATGGAGCCGAATTTTCTCCGCTTGAATGCCTCCCTACTTTAGTGATTGGTACATTTTATGTTCTCCCTTCGCACAGCAATCGTCGTTGCGTTATGTGTCTTCGCAGCAGACACTCACTTCACAGCGAACACTGTATTCGCTCAACAACTGCCGCCGTTGACGCGATTGAAGTACAACAATCCGGGACTTGTGGTTGATCTCGGTGTGGGACTGTGGGCATGGCCGATGCCGATGGATCATGATGGCGATGGCGATCTGGATTTATTGGTCGCATGTCCTGATCGACCGTCCAATGGCGTCTGGTATTTTGAGAACCCTGGCGAGAATTCCAGGGAGATTCATCCAATCTTCAAGCCGGGCGTCAAACTGGGCTCGGCGTCACACGACATGACAATGTCCGTTGTGAATGGAACTCCTCGCATCCTTGCGGGAAATAATGAACTGACTGGATTCCTGCAAAGTGACTGGAAGAAGCAGTCGCCCGTATATCCATCAAAAAACGTCATCCCAATTCAACACAACCGCGACAATTTTTGGCGGTTTGCTGACTACGACGGTGACGGAGTTCACGATCTGCTTGTGGGCCACGGCGACTGGACAGAATTCGGCTGGTTCACCGAAAACGACTGGTGGAAGGATTACAACTGGCAAGGCGTGTGGACCGGTGGACCGCTGCGAAGTCACATTCTGTGGCTTCGCAACAAAGGCACCGACACCGCCCCGGAATATGAAACGCCGGAACCATTGCTCGCGAATGGTATCCCCATCAGCACGTTTGGCAGACCGGGGCAGAACCTTGCCGACTTCGACGGTGACGGCGACATGGACCTGCTGTGCGGCAGCTTTCTGGACAGCTTCACTTATTTCCAGAACACAGGCACTCGGACTGAACCGGTTTACGCCGAAGGGCGACCATTGGTCAATGATGGTCAGGTCATCGCGATGGATCTGGAAATGATCGTGCCGCATGCGATCGACTGGGACCACGATGGCGATGTTGATTTGATTGTCGGAGATGAAGACGGTCGAGTGGCATTGGTGGAACACACAGGCAAAGTTATCGATGGCATGCCACTGTTTGAACGCCCGTACTATTTTCAGCAGGTCGCCGATGAACTCAAATCCGGCGCGCTGGCGTCGCCGTCGGCAGTCGATTGGGATGGCGATGGTGACGATGATCTGATCACTGGCAACACGGCAGGCTATATTGAATTCTTCGAAAATCTGAGCGGTCGCGGTGTTGATCCGCCAAAGTGGGCGGCTCCGGTACGGCTCAAAACGAACAACGACCAGACGATCCGCATTATGGCGGGACCAAACGGTTCGATTCAGGGACCATGCGAAGCGAAGTGGGGTTACACGACAGTTTCAGCCGTCGATTGGGATCACGACGGACTGCCGGATATTTTGGCGAATTCCATCTGGGGCAAGGTTCATTGGTATCGCAACGTCGGCAGTCGGACTCAACCGATGCTGGCCAAGGCCGCACCGGTTCTGGTTGAATGGCCAGTGGGAACACATCCGCCCAAGCCCGCATGGAATTGGTGGAACCCGGAACCCGGTGAATTAGTGACTCAATGGCGTACAACGCCAGCAGTTGCCGATCTGAACGCCGACGGTCTCAACGATTTAGTGATGCTGGATCACGAAGGCTGGTTGTGTTTCTGGCCGCGAGAGAAGCAAGGCGAGCAATTGATTGTGAAACCAGGCCAGCGAGTGCTGTGTGACGAAAAAGGCGAGCCACTTAGACTGAATCCCGGCAGCGGGGGACGCAGCGGTCGTCGAAAATTGCATCTGGCGGATTGGGACGGTGACGACAAGCTCGATTTGCTGCTTAACGGCACCAACGCGGAATTCTGGCGTCAGATTGATTTCAAAGACGGGATCTGGAAGTTTCAGCGTGTGAGTGATGTCAGTTCCACGAAGATCGATGCTCACGACACCAGTCCGACGACGGTTGATTTCGACGCGGATGGGAACCGCGATCTCGTCATTGGAGCTGAAGACGGACGATTCTATTTTCTACATTCCTTGACAAGTGTTGCCACGTCTAAGCCCGAGTTCCCGGGGAAACGCAGCGAATGGAACGGCTTTGATCGGTGTGATTTCAAGAGCTGGCCAGGCGGCAAAGGAAAAGGCAAAGGCAGTCCGCGAGACTGGAAGCTGGTGATTGAACAATACGGCTTTGCGAATGAACAGGAAGCAATGGACTACAAAGGCAACCCGATCGATTCACTTGAGCCACTCGCCAAAGCCGGCGTGCCGCTGCTGCATGTGTACGGTGACGCTGACGATGTTGTTCCGTCGGATGAAAATACAGGCATCGTGGCAGAATGATACAAGGCGATGGGCGGCTCGATCACACTGATTGTAAAGCCGGGAGTCGGCCATCATCCTCACGGGCTTGAGGATTCAACGCCGATCATTGAGTTCATTGCGACTCACGCTGCGGTTCAATAATAGACCTCACTCTCCGAGTGAGGCAGGACGGAAAACGCG
>JBDNFT010000038.1:0-8912 GCA_041689695.1 Planctomycetaceae bacterium
CTTTGCAAATCTGGTTGCGCGGCGTCATCTTTGTTTCCAAGACTCAGCAGAAAATCTACGCTCATCGCCGGTGGGCGTTTTTGTTGTTCTTTAATCACGGTGGACCATTCCGCCGTGACTTCATCGGGCGGTTGCAGTAAGGCTCGAGCGACAACCAGCGGATCTTTGGCAGCTTCATACGCCGCTCGAACTTCGCGAAAGCGATCCGGATCGCGATCTGGTGGAAACTCCTTAACGAGTTCCAGATAACGGGCTCGAATTTCTTCTTCCGATGCGTGCTGTGGCAACCCCAGCACGCGATGTGGATCTGTGATGACGTTTGAACCGGACATAGAAAATTATTACAATCAGGCGACCGAGCTGTCGATTTAATCGTAACCCGACGCGTCAGCGAGGGATTTGAGAAGAAGAAAGCAGGCAATTTTATCCCTCACTGACGTTTCGGGTTGCGAAAACAAATAACACGGCAGCCTGCTACGGGCGTTGGGAATTCTTGCGAATTCCACGACCGACTCATTGTGCTGCTTAAAAAAGTCGCCGTGCAAAATTATCAAAAAGTGCGGGCCCCGGAAGGTTGCCTTTCAGCTTTGGCTCGTTCGGCCACGCATCGTTCACAATTGCATACTTCATCGTCCTCATCTCCGTCCTCATCCCCGTCATCATCCCCGTCATCATCCCCGTCATCATCCCCGTCAAAGTCTTCGTCGTCGCTGGCCATACCAAACGACCTTGCGATTTGGCCAAAGCTTCCACCGAATCCATATCCCTGCTTTGTTAAATCTTCAATCCCTCGATCCGCGCGTTCGACAAGGGATGTGAACCAATAGCGGTAGAATAAATCACGCTCCGTCGTCGAAACGTTCCGAAGTAACTCCAGCGATTTTGCTGCACCCTTAATTCCCTTGAGGCGGCTGTACTGGAGAATGTTATTGATCCGAGCGGCGGCGATCATGCTTTCCGTGCCGGAGTCTTTTTCGAGGCATTTCGGAAATTTCGGATCGTAATTATTTGGCCAGCACCGATGTTCCGAAGCCCACAGCATTGCGTGTTTGAACGCAGGCAGCTTCAGCCAGTCCCGGACCTTGGTTCCGCCCTTGTCCACGCGACTGATCAGTTCCCGCCCGAACTTGCTGCCGTGCATACGGTAAGCCGGATAGATGATCTGAATGCGATGCAGATCCCAAAAGAACTCGCCCAACTCCAGAAGATTCTCGATCGAAATCGACTTCGCCTTCCCGACAGCCGCATCTACGACGGCTCGAAGTGGTTTCAAATCTGCGGCAGCCACGTTCATTCCCTGAGCAGCCGCCAGTATCATACACGCATCGCGCGGACAGTCTCGCACAACTTTTTGCTGTTCGCAGATCTGCGTTCGCTGTTGTTCGAACGCCTCCGTATTGCCCGTTCGAAGCTGAAACGCCGCTTGCAGATACGCCAACCAGTCTTTACTGAGCCAGGCCGGCCATTCGGATTCAATCGACTGCAGTTTCTCGGGAACCTTTGCAAGATCCGATTTGCGACGGCACAATCGCAGCGTGTCGAGTACCTGCCATTTCCACGGCAGCGCGCGAATTTTTGGATCGTCCTGACGAGCCACCTTGAGCCATTCGATGAACGGCTGTGCTGCATTCAGCTCGCCGTTTTCGAGCAGATGATCGACCAGCCACAACCGAGGTTCGACATCTTCTGGCAGAGCTTCCGACCACGCTTTCATCGCCTCCGCCAGTTTCTTTTCCAGCGGCTCACGGTCTGCGGCAGTCGTCACATTGTTGTCATCCAGTTTTTCCTTCAACCATTCTACTTGTGCCTGAATCGCTGCACGGTTGGCCGGATATGAACTCATGGATTTCTTCAGCAGTCGTTCAATTTCTTTGTCGTTGTTCACCCTGTTAGATCGCATGTCGAACGGTCGATCTGCATCCTGAGAAATCAACTCGCTCGCACGTCGCACGCAGCATTCACTCACCAACGCTTTACGTAGCGGCTCAGAAATTCGCTCGTTATTCTTCAGGTCCATGTCCACGTAGTTCAGGAAGTGACGATCCGCGCGGTCTTCACCGCCATTGCTGCTGTTGTAGAAGAAGTATGACAGTAACTCATTGCGGCGATCATGCACCGGGCCTTTGAAGTAGCCTACGGCCGCAGAAAACAGATCCGTATACTGCTGATGAAAAGCCCGTTGCAACGCCGCCTGATGCAATGCGTACACGAGCTGCGGTTCTGTGTCCTCGAAGTCGCGCGAGAAATCTCTAAGCCACTTCATTTTTTCCGGGCCGATCAGCAGGTCAGAATCTTCCTCCGCCTGATTCGCTCCCGTCAGTGCCATCCGAATGGCGGCTCGATCAATCCGCACGCGACGCAAAACCCTGGCAGATTGCAGCAACGAACTGTCGAGGCGGTTCTTCACACCGGAGTCAGTCAATAGAGAGGCATCCATCGGTACCGATTCGATTGCGCCAAGCTCTGCGCCTTTCGTACTGGCCTCGGTTCCATTGCTGTCCAAAGACATTGTTTCCAGATCAGGCAATGGTGCGGCGATGATCGCCGTGGCGATTCGACCGGGCCTGCGAGTTGCATCCAGACGATTCCAGATGTCTTTGGCTTTGGAATGATCATCGTCCAGCCATGATGTGAGTCCGCGAATGAACAGCCGCCATTCGCTCAACGGGCTGCTTCGAGGAATCTCAGCGATTCGTGCGGCGGCTTCGGATGCCTGAGACGCACATACATGTTTCAACGCTTCGCGAACCGCCGTGACGTGTGATTGAAGGTCTGGAGTAAACCCGTTAAATGCGGCGGTTTCGAAAACAGCGGCATCCGCAGGGGCCTCACCAATCCAGGCGTCCGGCATTCGCTTCGCCAGACGCTGTTTGAGCCGCACGGCAATCGGAACTCGATTCGCCTCTCGGACCTGCTTCTTTTTGCGTTTGTCGTTGCGACGCTGTTTGCGATCCTGCTGCGCCTTGGCTTTCTGATTCTTGTTCTTCGCCATCTCGGCAATTGCTCCATCCGTGGCCTGTCTGACGCGACGCTTCCCTCTCAGATTGCGGGATTTTAGTGAAGAAAATCCGTATGAGAATTTGCAGCGGCACAAATTGTATTGATTTTTCCAGCTTTTTAGATTGGACGAGATACCGAATGAGTCTTGCCTGCGACAAAACCACGTTGAATACTCAATTGTTACGTGCTCCAGTGGCGAAGGAGACGAACTATGAATCTGAATTTGCCCGTCGAAGCCAATGATTTCGTAAGAAGCCTTGTTGCGCAGGGAAAGTATTCGTCCGAGGATGCCGCTGTCGTTGATGGCTTGAGACTGTTGATGGGAAGTGAAAGGTTGAGAGAAAAAATCGCTGAGGGAGTTGAAGACCTTGAGCGCGGAGAGTCGTTCAGAGAATACGCCGTCTTTGCAGAAGTTGAAGCAGAGATTCAAAACGTTGAATCTCGCAGAGCGGGTACGTAGAAGACGCCGAGGCTTCGCTAGTCAGCAAAATTTAACGAAGACTTGAAAGCCATCGCGCGGACGAACAAACAAAGGGATGACCGAATCAATGAGTTGCGTCCCCTGGCTTTCGCAATTCAGCAACTTTACGTTTAGTCCTGAATTTGCCAGACGTTGCGGTTGCCCAATATAGTTAGAGCGCGAAGCTCGAATTCGCACCGACGTAGATCAGGCTAGGTGCCAAAGTCTCAGGTCTTCGGACGACCACAGAAATGGCAGCTCACTTTTGAGCGGCCAGTTGTTTACGACACCACTTCTGCTCATTAAATTTCCTATGCTGCTTCGTCTCGGAAGCCAGGGGAAAAATCTGTTCCGCAATCTTGTGTTGCTCGACATCGGGATGATTGTGACGGCATTTATCGCCGAAACTTCTCCCGTGGGCAGCGGATCATGGTGGGGTTTCTTCCTCGTCGCCTGCGCCTTTGAACTTGGCATCGTATCCCTGCTTTATGGTTCAATGAGCGATGCCATTAATCGGCAGCCCGCGCCGATTGCCAGTGCGATCCGCACGATGCGACTGTTCATTCTGTTTGGATGGGCTGTGTATCCAATCGGATTCCTGATGGCCCTCGGCGGAGCTGGCGAGTACCGCGAGATCGTTTACAACATCTCGGACGTCGTCAACAAGGTCGGGTTTGGGCTCGTCGCGTTGCACGGTATTCAGACTTTCGTAAAGGCTGAATCCGTCCGAACACGGCATCCGGAACTGGATGTGGAAGAGCCGGCTCTGGCGGCGTCTGCAGGTTGAGCAGACGTTAGAGACCGAGTCCCATAGCAGAGGAGTGATCACATGACAGACCGTCGCGGTAAGCTGATCTTCATCTTCGCGCCGCCAGCGTTGTTGATCCTGCTGTCCGTGTTCACTCTTGCTGCGGGCGGGCTTCCGGAATTTATGGCTCCTTGGCCATTTCTGATCGCCATCTGCACCGTGGGGCTTCCTCATGGGGCGATTGATTTCATCCTGTCGCAGCGACTCGAAGGCACGTCCGTCGCTGCAACGTTTTTCCGATTCGGCTGGTATCTCGCTGTGATGACCTGCGTCCTTGCTGATCTCTTTTTAGCACCGTTGCCAGTGATTATCGCCTTCGGTCTGCTCAGCGCCTGGCATTTTGGACGGGCCGATGCAGAAGATCTCGACGACATCTCTCCAGCGTGGTCTGACAGGTCGATCCCGAAAGCCATCTGGTCGCTGGCCCGGGGCTTCATCGTTGTGCTGCTGCCTTTCGTTTGTTTTTTTGAAGCCTCCGTGGAGGTGTTGAATCGTCTGCTCGCATTTTGCGGCAGTACAACATTAAACGCATCAAGTGAATGGAGGCTGAACATCGCCGCGTTTCTCATCGGATGTTTGGTTCTCGAATTGACGAGCATCCTGAGAAGCGTGGCCGAAGGAAATATCTGTCGAGCTGCCGTCGAGGCGTTTGAACTTATGGCCCTCGTCATCTGCTTTGGAACTTTGCAGCCACTGTTTGCTGCCGGAGTGTACTTCCTGACATGGCATAGCTGGCGTCACCTTCGTCGTCTCAACCGCGTCATCAATCACGAATCATTGTGGAGTTTCAGCCTGCGCAACATCGTCTCGCTTCACCGCGATTCCCTCATACTGCTGATTCCGACAGTTGCTGCGGTTCCGCTGATCACGGTTTGGCTGTGCGGCGACATGACTCCATTGAGCCTTTGTCTGTCCAGTCTGTTGGTCTATGTGATAGTCACACTCCCTCATGAACTACTTTGTGGACGGCTGTTTGCCTCGCTTTCGCCGGGGATTTCGGCCCAACGGAATTTGGGATGGTCGTCTGGCCCACTGACGGGATCTCTCATAAACGATTCCGTGGAGGTCGGCTTTCGGAAAGTCCCTAAATCTAAATCAAGGTGAAAAACAATGTCAGACCCGATTACGATCATTGGAGCTGGTCCTGGCGGATTGGCGGCGGCCATGTTATTGGCATCCCAAGGCAGGCGCGTTCGAATTCTGGAGCGTCTCCCGCGTGTTGGAGGAAGGTGCTCGGCGATCGAAGAAAACGGTTTCCGATTCGACCTCGGTCCCACGTTCTTCCTCTACCCGCGAGTGTTGCAGGAAATCTTCGCTTCGGCTGGCTATGACCTGTTCAAGGAGGTTCCGATGTCAAAACTGGATCCTCCATACCGGATCCATTTTGGCCCGGGAAGTCAGCTTGATGCGACTCCGGACATACAGAGGATGGAAGCGGAAATCGCGAGGCTGTCGCCCCACGATGCGGGCGCGTTCACTCGATTTATGAATGACAATCGGGAGAAGCTGCGTAGGTTTCGCCCGATCCTGGAATCACCCTTCAGCAGTGTTTTCGATCTGCTTCGTCCATCCATGCTCAAGGCTGTCCCGTGGCTGCGTCCATGGCATTCCGTCGGCAGCGAACTGCAGAGTTACTTCGCTGACCCGCGGCTCGTTCTTGCCTTTTCTTTTCAATCAAAATATCTCGGGATGTCGCCGTTTCAGTGTCCCAGCCTCTTCACCATTCTCGCCTTTCTCGAGTACGAATACGGGGTCTATCATCCCACAGGCGGCTGCAGTGCCGTCAGTGAGCGAATGGCTGAAATCGCGCAGGAAATGGGAGTCGAACTGCATCTGAATGAGCCCGTGGAGCAACTCGATTTCGTCGGTCGTCAGATTGTGGGAGTCACCACAAACAGGAGACGCTATCCATCCAGCACTCTGGTGATCAATTCCGATTTTGCCAGAACGATGAAGCGACTTGTACCCGACCATCTTCGAAAAACCTGGTCTGATCGGAAGATCGCAGCGACGAAGTTTTCATGCTCAACATTCATGATGTACCTCGGAGTGGAAGGTCTTTACGATTTGCCCCACCATACGATTCATATCGCCAGCGACTACCATCGGAATCTTGACGAGATTGAAAATCAGCATGTGCTGTCTGCAGATCCGTCGTTCTATGTGCAAAACGCAGGCGTGACCGATACGACGCTCGCGCCGCAGGGTCACAGCACTCTGTATGTGCTTGTGCCGGTCACGCATCAGCATCCGAATGTGGACTGGTCGAAAGAGACTCCGGCTTTTCGTGACAATGTAATCCGTCAACTGGAAAAACTAGGCCTCACGGATCTCGAACGGCGAATCCGTTTTGAAAAGATCGTAACCCCCGACGACTGGGACTCAAGCTACGAGGTACACAACGGAGCTACCTTCAACATGGCTCACAGTTTTCAACAGATGCTACACAAGCGACCCAATAATCGCTTCGAAGACCTTGAGGGTGTGTATCTGGTTGGCGGAGGCACGCATCCAGGCAGCGGCCTGCCCGTCATCTACGAGTCAGCGAGAATCACGAGTCGGTTGATTGCCGAGGACCTTGGCTCGGTTTCCCCGACAGCGACGAGACGCTGGGCATCTCCACTTTGCGGCGTTAGATAGCCAAATGCATTCTCCACGCGAATCAACGTCCAGCAGCACCGGGAGACAGCGCCTCTTTGACGGCTTTCTTAACCTTCGGGTCTTCGTCATTTTGGGCAGCTTCAAGGGCGGAGCGGATCTCTCCCGGGCCTGCTCCAATCTTTCCAAGCGTCGTGGCCGCTTCTGCACGTACTGCCGGATTCGGATGTTGCAAGGCGGTCAGCAGTAAAGGAACAGCCACTTGAGCATTCTCTTTCGAAGGTTGCACATTAACCAGTGCCCATGCCGATAGGAGTTTTTCAAGTTCATTTCCGCGACGAAGTGACTCACGAAGAGCCGGAGCGGTGCTATGTGCTTCTTCGCCCAGCGTTCCGAGCAAATATCGGGCGGCATTTCGGACACCTGGATCAGTGTTCTCAAGCGACGCAATAGCAACCGGCAGCGCATCTTTAGCTGGTGCCTGAATTTTCGCCAGGGTATGCAAAGCTTCAATACGAACAGAAACATCGGGGTCGTTGGCGGCAAGTTCGAGGACTGAAGGCAGTGCAGAAATAGCCACCGGGCCCAACGTTCCAAATGCCGCGAGAGCCTCTCTCCTTACGAGCGACAAGTCCGCTGTCGTCGCCTGCAGAAGATGCGGCAGGGCAACTTTGATGTTGTCTTCATTCTGTGGATCAAGGGTGACCAATGCCCACGAACATGAACGCAAAATCTTTTCATCTTTGGCTTCCCTGATCAGGTCTCTCAACAAGGGCAAAGCCTTCTTTTCGCCAATGCGTGCCAGTACGTATGCAGCACCAGCACGAGACTCCACTGCTATTGGATCCTGAAGGATATTCATCATCGCAGTCGTCGCGGCATTCGCTTTGGGCCCCATGGCCGCCAGAGCAATAAAGACCTCACGCTGCAGTTCCAGGTCGTCTCCAACACCACTCAGCATTTTAACAAGTGCAGGCACAGCAGCTTCAGCACCTGGGCCGATTTCGCCCAGAACTTCAACAACAAGTCGCCGATAGCCTTCGTCCGACAGCTTTTGCACCAGTGCAGGGACTGCTGGAGTACCAATATTCGATAATGCGTCTGCAGCTTTAAGCGTGACCTGAGCCTGACCATCTGACAAAGCCTTGACCAACGCGTCGATCACCTCAGCACGTGTGTCGCCAATTTGCCCCAAAGCATCCACGGCGGAAGCTCGAAGCATGACATTGTCATCCGCAAGCAGACTCAGCAGCAGAGGCGCCGAGCTGGCTGCGGCGGGACCGTAATCAGCAATTGCTCGAACGGTAGTGATCCGAACGGCAACGGATTTATTCTCCAACAAAGCGGTGAGAGTCGGCAAAACCATCTCGGGCTGCGCATGAATTTTCCCGAGCGCTGTTGTGGCCGCCCTTACAAGCAGTTCGTCATTACCCTTCAGATGTTTCAGCAACTCAGGCACGGTCGATGCGGAAGCAACACCAAGCTGTCCAAGAATCTCGCACGCCTTCAGTTGAACTCGAGCATCATTCTCGGAAAGCGCCGCTGCCACAGCGGGCTCGACCGTTGGGCCGATCTCGACAAGTGTAATAGCCGCTTCATTACGGACGTGAGACCGTGAATCTCCCAACGCCTTCACAAGTGGAGCGATGGAGCTTTGAACAAGCTTGTCATCGGAACCAGCAAGGACCACAAGGCACCGAATCGATGAAATTGCCAGATCGACATTCTTACTCTCGCGCAACCGTCGAATCTGAGTCTGGGCTTCCGGCGATACCGTTCCAATTCGTCGCAGGCTTTCGAGCGCTGCGGATTGCAATAGTTCACTGTCTGATGACAAAAAGCCTGTCAGGCTGTCGACGGAATCATGGGCCATCGGCCCGATATTACCGAGGGCGACGATGCATTCGTAACGCAGCCCCTGATTGTCAGTTTTCAACAATTCTACAAGTGGCTCTATCGCGGGCTCAGCATAAGGCCCCAAGGCACCAAGCCGTACAACCGCCTCGATCTGTTCATCCCCTTTTCCAGATTGAATTTGCTTCAGCA